>CAYQBV010000001.1:0-61538 GCA_964415705.1 uncultured Chthoniobacter sp.
GCGCCTTCGTGCAGCGGTCGGTCACGCTTTCCGGCATCGGGTTCGGCTTGTGCCAGATGATGTCCTGGCGCAGATACCAGCCGTCTGCGCGCAGGGCGAAGGCGACCATCCACGGGATGCCGATCAGGTCCTTGGGTTTGATGCCGGGCATGTCTGGGCGGCGCTGCCTTACCGCGCCCCACGATGGCACGCTGCCGTCATCCGCTACGGTCTGCTTGCCGGTGTTGCCGTTCTTGCCGCCGCCCCATTTGTCAGTGCTGCAAAAACTATCTCCTAGGTTCAGCCACAGCGTCCCGTCGTCAGCCAGCACCCGCCGCACCTCCCGGAACACGTCAACCAGCGCGGCAACGTAGGCGTCTGGCGTCGGCTCCAACCCGATCTGCCCCGCGTGCCCGTAGTCGCGAAGGCCGAAGTACGGCGGCGACGTAACGCAGCATTGCACGCTGCCGTCCGGCAGTTCGGCCATGCGGGCGCGCGTGTCGCCGACCAAAATGCTCGCGTTCACAGCAAATCCCCCTGTTCACGCAGCGCCGGGACGCCGGTCAGCAGGGGCGCAACCCAGACCGGAGCCTGCGGATGCCCAGCCGCCCGCCGCGCAATCTCCGCCACCACCCGGTCGCGGTCGTCGCCCCAGACCACGAGCGCCGACGTGAACACGCCGCACGCCTTGCCCTTGCCGGCCACGGTGTCGAACGCCACGCGGCCCCGGATGAAGCCGACGGCGGCGGACGGCCAGATGTGCCGGTGCCAGTATTGCTCGCCGGGCTTGGCCGGGATGAGCGCGACGACGGGAACTGCGCCAGCTTGCGACTCGGCACGTTCGACCCACGCGGCGCAGTCGGAATACGGCGGATTGCTGAATGCGATCGCGCTGTTGAAGTAGTCTGGCGGCAGCGTCCACGGCAGCGTCAAGCCGTCCTCGCCGCGGCGGAGGTCGAAGCGGGCGCCGTAGTCGGCCACGTTGGACCTCGGGTGCCAGGCCGGGTCGAGCCCGATCGGCGGCAGCCAGTCGATGATGAACTGCGGCGTGAACCAGTCGTCCTCGTCTGCCGTCGGCGTCGGCAGCCTCGGCACAGCCTCCAGGCCGGGAAGGTGCGGTGTGGTGGCGGTCATGCTGGCTTCCTCACGGCGCGGTGCCAGTGTTGCAGGTTGGCGTCGTCGGCTGCGGTCCAGGGTCTGCCGGTCACGCTCACCACCCCGCCGTCGGCAACGCCAAGTAGACCTGAGCTTGCTGGCGTATCTCGTTACTGGCCGAGGCCATGCGTTCGGTGTCCAGTGACACGCGGCAGAACCACCGCCAGCCGCTTCCGGTCGTCGCCGTCGCGGTGTGGAACGTTTGCCAGTCGAACGCCAAGACACGGCCGGAGGGTGCCAGCACGCGCGACAAGGATCCCGCCGCAATCAGGCGGTCAACCTCATGTGTCCAGACGCCATAGATAATCTCACCGTCCGCGACGGCAGGCATGGTGCAAGCCCCGACGGCAAAGGCGGTTGGGCAAATGCCACCGTTCACGAGCCCCATGACGTGCCTCGCCCGATAGCGCGGGGCGTTGTAGTCGGGCTGCCCAGCCGTGGCGAAGTGCTGGCCGGTGGGAATGGGCGGCCGTGGCACGTCGTCATGGTGCCAGCCAGGGATCGCGGGGAACCATCCCTGCATCAGCATGTGGACGCGGGAGTCCAGCACGCCATTGCGCCACTCGCCCGGCAGCGCGTCGACGAATGCTCGCGTGATCGGGCCGCCGTTGTCGCGCGCCCAAGCCGCGTTGGCGTTGAAGAACATCGGCTCGTTCTTGAGCGCATCCTGCGACCAGTTGGCGTTGAAGGCGCCGATGTCTTGGAAACGTGAGTCGAAGTGTTGGACACCGCAAAGCAACTTCGTCACGACGCCCACCCCGCGTACACCGCCCGCTGCCGCCACAGCCGGTCGACGCCACAGCCGGTCGACGTCCCCGCCGCAGCGCAACAGCAACCGCTCCAGGCGACGCCGACGCCGACGCCGGGCGAGGCCGGCACGACTGCGCTTGCGGTCCTGCCAGTCGCGGGATTGACGCTGCCGGTTTACCTGTCCAGAGTCCAGCGCCATCATCCCCTCCCGTCTCAGCCCGCGACCCCAACCGACGCCACCGTTGACGCCGGCCGAGGTCGCTTGTGGGCGGGGTGCCCGCTGAGAAACCCCGATCGAAGACGCTCGCGCACGGCCGACAACTGCCGGCGGGGCGGAGATACCTCACGCCAGCAGCGACGGGGTTTGTGCCGTCACCGTGCGCGAACGTCTGGCTCCACGGGCGGGAATCGAACCCGCCTGACCGCCGACGCCGTAGCGCGGGCCGTGGAGTGTTGGGAGGCTACTGCGCCGGCTCGAACGGGTCCACGCGCGACGCCTCCGGGATGCCGCACACCTTGCGCGCGAACGCGCCCATGTCCAGCGGGTCGAACGGCGGCGAGACCGGCTTGCTGGCCAGCGCCGCGAGCAACTGCGGGAACGCCACGGCCAGCGCGTCCGCGATCCGATCCGCCTCGTCGTCGCCGCCGTCGATGATGATGGTCGCCGTGGCGTAGAGCTTGCCGCTCCCCATGACGTTGATGTGGCGGTAGCCGGGGCGGTCCTCCTTGCCGTCGACCTCGAACTTCACGATCCGGGCATCGCCCCGCAACCGCTGCCACTGGTCGCTGTGCTTGTCGCTGCTAGAACGCCGCCACTGGTATTCCTTCGCCATTGTCTCCTCCCTCTGCCCCTGTCGCGGGGCGGTTGTTTCAGACTTTCGCGATGCCCTCGTAGCCGGGTTCAATGACGCCACCCGTGGCCGTCAGCGACGGCGCCCACCCGGAACCGCGCACGAACGATTCCGCCGCCCGCCGCGACCACGGCGGATCCCACGGGCGCCCGTCCGACGTCTGCGTGCCGCTCAGGCACAAGTGCTCGATCAGATCGTCCGGCGTGGCAAACGCGGGCGTGACCGGAGTCCCCTCGCTGACGGTCTCGTAGACCTGGAACCACGTCGCCGGCTCCGTGAAGTCGGGCATGTAGAACTCGGGGGTCGGGCGCTCGCCGCCCCACTCCTCATACGTTGCGCACGCTTCCTTTCCGTCGCGCGGCTTCCATGCCCTGCGGTCGCCGTGGTAGCCCTCTGCGTCGACGTTGGCAGACCAGTCGCGTTTGAGGCCCTCCGACCACTTCGATGCCGCATCGTCCCATTCAGCCGCAGCGACCGAAAACGATCGATCGTGCAGCGGCCGGAAGTGGCCGCGGTGATCCCGTGGATGCTGCCAGTTCGCCGGCACTCGCCGCAGTTCACGTCCCATTTCCCTCTCCTCTGCGGCAGTCAGCCGCGTTGCGTCGTGCAGGCACCCGCCCGCACCCTCAGTCGTTCAGCCGCGCTGTCGCCAGCCGTTCCGCTTCGGCGTCGTCGCGCTCCTCGCGTCGCAGCCGTTCCGCCTCACGGTCCGCATCGAGGCACGCCCGGCACGAGTAGCGCATCGGCAACGCTGCCTCGCCGCATTCGCATTGACCTTCGCTGTCGTCGTCGTCGTAGCTCATCCTCGCCCCCTTGCTTCCGCCCGCTCGTCCTTGTCCCGGTCCCGCTCCACGTCGCCGCGCAGTTCCTCCGCCTCGTCCGCGCACTGGCAGCGGTGGCGCTCGCTCGCGTTGTCGTGCCGCGGCGAGTAGCACCGCTCCGGGTTCGGGCAGTAGTACCAGCCGCTTCCGCCGCAGTCGGGGCAGGTTGCGCTCACGCCACACCCCCAGCCGCCACCATCGCCAGCGGCCGACGCGCAAACGCCATCGTCGTCGCCTCCGCCCACCGGCGCCGGAGGTCCAGCGCGGCTTCCACGTCAGGCCACTGCCTCCGCCGCGCAGGTGCCAGCTCCAGCCATTCCGACCACTGCCACGCCGCCGTTGCAGCCTCATTTGCCAGCATCGGCCCGAGGTCGCGCAGGGCGGCGTGCAGCACCACGCGGCGGGCTTCGTCGTGCGGGATCGGGATCACGGTGCAGGCATCAGGCGTCACGACACCCCCCGCACGTCCGCCGGAGCCTCGGGCAGCCGCCACTCCCCGCGACCGTCCTTCTTGATGCGGAACGGCCACCCCAACGGCCGCAGCCGCCGCACCAGACTCCGCAGCGTGGCCGGCTTCATGTCCAGCAGGCGCGCGGCTTCGACGGTCGACAGGGTGTCGTCGTTCCAGACGGCGAGGATGCGGCGCACCGCGGCTTCGTCGTGGTGGCGGTAGATTCGTTTCGGGGTCTGAGTCTGCATGGTGGTCTCCTGTTCCTGTTCCTGTTCCTGTTCCTGTTCTACCACGGCGCGTGCAGCGTGTCAACTGTTGCGGAGGCCCTACAGCAAAACCCCCTGCCGCGACGGCGACCAGCCAGGCTTGACCGGGCGCGGCTCCGGCGCGGTCAGCGTCAGCACCGGCCCGACCGTCACCAGCACGGGCGACGGTGGCACCACACCTTCCGGCAGCGCGAACAGGCCGCCAGGCAGCCGCCGGAGCTTGCGAGCCAGCGTCAGGTCGAGGCACGCGCGGTGGACTGCGCCCCTGGCGTCGCGGCCGTCCAAGGGCAGGCACGACGGCGGGAGGTGACACGTCAGCGTCTCCGGGTGCAGGCCGCCCGGGTGGTCTCGCAGCAGGGCGAGGATCGTGGTGTGCAGGTCAAACATGGCGGTCTCCCGTGGTGGTGCCCATCCGGCACCGTCTGGCCACCTCGACCAGCCACGAGGCGAACGCGGGCGGCGTCAGGTGGCGTTGCGTCTTGCTCAGGCATTCGAGCACGCCCCTCGTTCCGCGCGGCCGGTCGCTGTCCAGCCGCGACGGGTCCAGCACGCGCCGGCTTGGCGTCCAGGCTTCGCGCGGCGGCATCGGCTCCGGCATCGTGGGCAACGCCGCCATCGGGCAGCCGACGACGTAGAGCCACGTCACCTTGTCGGCGCGGTGGCCCCAATCCCGTTGCGCCACCTCGATGCTGTAGCCGCCGTGTGCGTCCGGCAACTCGCCCGGTCGCGGCAACCCGCACTCCCGCCAGAGCTTCGAGTCGCGGGGATGCTCCAACACGCCGCCCCATCGCCGGACCTGGGCGACCGCAATCGGCCCCGTGTGGCCGTCGTCGTGCGCCTTGTGGCTGTACCTGCCCCAGTGGCCACAGGGCGGATGCGCCACCACTGGCCACGGTCCCGCGTAGGTGGTCGCGTCCCGCCCCGGCAACGCCCACACCTCGACGTCGGGCAGCGCCGGATACGGCCCGCGCTTGCCGTCACAGTACAGGGCAGCGACCGTCCGGCTCATGGCACCACCTCCAGCGCCACACACGGCGCCTCCAGGCCCCGATGCTCGCGCAGCCACCGCGACGGCGCCGCCTTCGCCTCCACCGCCGCAGCCGCGAGGTCCCACGCCAGCCTTGCGGCGAACTCCGCGGTCACGCGACCCGTTCCGAGCCTCACCCGTGCGTCCCGGCTCAATTCCACGCTTCCGCGGCCGTTGTGGCTCGCCAGCTTGTCTTGCATGGTCTCCCCCGCCGGCCCTGCCCCGGCTCAGGCGCACGTGGCGCCGTGGTGGTGCATCCTGCACCGGCTCAGGGTCGCGAACCTCCGCGGCTCGCGCCCTGAACCGGGGCGTGGAGGGTTACGCCGCCAACTCGCTCATCTGCCGGTGGATCATGTCCTGCCACGAGTGATACCCGTAGGCGTCACCCTCACCCGGCCCCTTGCAGCCCAGCCGCCCCGCCTTGAAGTCGCCCGCGCTCGGTTCCGCCCCATCCGGCAGACCGTACCGATCCGCGATGGCCACGATGGCGCAGCGCACCAGGTCCTCGGACACCTCGCGCGAGGTGGTGACGTACTTCGCGCCGCCGAAGATGTCCGTCCACGGGTCGCGGCTCGACTCGTAGATGTCCTCCATGCTGTTGAAGATGCCTTCCGCGTACTTGTCCGCGATGGCCTCCACCTGCTTGACCGTCGGGCCGTCCTCCCAGCCCACGCGGATGCTGCACCCGCCGCTGTAGACCTCGCTCGTGACGCTGAACTTGACGCCAGGGAACGCCGCGCGCAGTTCCGTGCGGATGTTCTTCGCCCCGGTCACGCGCCCGTTGCCATCCAGGCTCGCCAGCCGCAAGTGCGGGTTGTCGCGCTTGATCCGTTCGATCGTGGCCTTGCGCTCCGCCGCCGCTTCTTCGGCCTTGCGCTTGTCGTCGGCGCGGCGGGTCTCCACGCCTTCGAGCGCCGCCCGGATGTTGTCCGCCGTCGCGATGCCGGGGTGCGGATACCACGAATCGGACCGGGCCAGCGCCTCCGGCAAAAGGTCCTTGGTTCCGTTGTCGTAGACGATGCTGAACTGTGCCCTGCCACCCATCATCACCACGCCGCCGCCGATGCTCCGCACGTTGCCCGGCGCTTGCTCGCCCTGGATGGCGTAGATGATGCCGATCTTGGTTCCGTAGCGGCTTTCATGCCGCAGCCGACTCCCGATCTGGAACTGTTGTGTATTCATGGCCTTTCCCCTGTGGCGGTGTCGCCCGCCGTCTCGCCGCCGTCCGCCGCGACCCACCCGGGCCGCGCTCCCCCTGCGCCAGCGTGAAGGCCGGCGGCGTGCAGGGGTCCGGGGTCGACAGCCCCGGCGTCTCGCTAACCTAGTCCCGACGCACCAGCACCAGACCGTAACTTTCCGCCAGCCGCCCCGAATGCTCCCGCGGCGCCAAGTCGACGCATTCCAGCGCCGCCCCGACTTCGCGCGCGAACTGGCGAGCGTCCAGCCCGTCCAGCGTGCCCCGTTCCAGCCGCATCCAGGCTTCGACGTGTGCGGGGTCGACGTCGCGCGCGCCCCAATCGCGCTCCAGAATCGCCTTGATCTGCTCCCTGTATCCCATCACACCCTCCTTAGAACGGCGGTTCAGCCGTGTAGGTTTCCTCACCGTGGAACGCCAGATCCAGCGCTTCAGTCAGTTCCGGCGTCGGGGTGGCATACACCGCCGCAAGCTCGCCCTCCGCCGCAAGCTCGCCCTCCGCCGCAAGCGCCCGCGTCTGCCAGTAGTCGCGCTCAGCCATGACACCGGGCAGCGCCGGATCCTGCATGGCCAGCGCGCCAGCCCGTGCCGCCGCCAGTTCCGCTTGCAGGCGTTCGCACTGGCCCTTGACCGCATCCAGCTTGCACGCCGCTGCCAGGTCCGCCGCCTCGCGATCCTCGCGTGCCTGACGCGCATCCCGTTCAAGCGTCGCCATCCGGTCGCACGCCTCGCCGTCGTCCTTGCTCCATTCCTTCTTTTGCCGCAGCGTCTTGGCAGCCACGGCCAGCGCCGCATCACGCTCAAGCGCCGTCGTGTCGCCTTCCGGGGCCGGGACCACGGCCAACCCGTGCACCTGAACGCCCGCCAGCTTCGCAAGCTGCCGTTCCGCTTCCGGCGCCATCGCAGCCGCCCAGAATGCCAGCCCGCCATCCTCAGACTCCCGCGCCCGCTTCTGAACTGCCTTGCTCGCGGTCAGGAACCCCAGAAGCAGGGCCTTGTACTCGCCCCGCCCGGTTTCCTTGTCTTTTTTGCCGTCGTAGCCTGCCATTTCACCCTCCGATTGCCGCGTTGTCGTCGCGGGTTGTCGCACCGTTGGCCAGCGTGGCAGGGCTTGCACCTGCCGGCGGGCTCATGCCCTGCGCCGTCGTCTACCAGTACCGGTTGAACGTCCCCCGCGGCAGTCCGCTTGCCCGCCGCGCTTCACCCCACGTCAAGCCAGCCGCCCGCAGTTCCGCCACCATCGCCCGCTTGCCGTCACACTCCGCCGTCACGTCCGCGGCCGTCCGCACCACGCGGACCGGAACCGGCCCCAGGTCGCACCCCAGGCAAGCCATCCGCCGCGACTCGTACAGCTCCGCCGCCATGGCCAGCGCCGCCGCCAGCCCCATCCCCCGCGACACCGCCCACGCCCCCAGGCTGACAGGGGTCTCCGGCAACGCCTCGCCTCGATTCAGCGCCGCCGCTTCATCGTGCGACACCTTGCGCCCCTGGTAGTGCGTCACGGTCTCCCGCGCCGGTTTCCGCGCCGGCAGTGGACGCGGGGCCGGTTCCAGGGGCCGGCGCGACCCCATGCCGTACCGGACCGCCCCGCCGTCCGCGCTCATCGCAACCCCCGCGGGATGGCCTTGCGGATCGCCGTCGCAAGGTCCGCATCCGACGCCTGCCGGTCGCCGTCGTCCACGGCACGGGTCGCCGTCCACGCTCCGCCCCGCACGTCGGGGTCACGCTCCAAGATAAGGCACGGGTCGCCGTCCACGATGAAGCACGGCAACCCGTTCAGGTCTCCCGCCAGTTCGTATCCCAGCCGCGCGGCAGTCTCGCACGCCTCCCGATGGTCGCGCGGGCTCACGACCGCACCCGCCGCGCCGTCGCCGCACCTTCCAGCGCCCGCGCCGTCACGTCCGCCAGCGATGCCGCGTACCACTGCCCGCGCCGACGCAGCCTCGCCGCGTGCTGCCGCCACTGTGTAGCCGTCCCGGTTTCCATTTCACCCTCCGTTGTGCGCCGTGTCGTCGGCGCGGTTTCAGGCATCCTCGCCCGTGCCAGCGTCGCAACCGTAGCTGCGGCGCTGGACCGGGAGGCGGAGGCTAGGCGGTGTGGAGTACCGCACCGTCGGGGGTCTCGCGGTAAAGCCAACCCTTCGGCAAGCTCGCCTCGACGGCCGCATAGCCACCCTTGCGCCGCAGGGCGCGGCAAAGGCCATGCACGGCGCGGGAGTAGCCCGCGGCTTCCGCCTGCAAGCCCGCGACCTGCCCCGCTTCCGTGTGCATGATCATAAGGTTGTGCAGCGCGTGCCGAAACGCATCGGAATCCGGCGGGAAACGCAACCCCGTCACAAGGTCCAAAATCTCAGCTTGCATGGCTTGAACTCCCCTCGCAGCGTGTCGGCGCCGCTTCCATCGCCCGTCCGTGGGCTTCCCGCTGGCATCCTTGCAGCCTGCTACGGTGCCGGGCTCCCTGCCCTGCACTGCCAGCCCCACTGCCGCGGGGGCCGTTGTCGCGGGTCTCAGTTCAGCCGCAGATCGCCACGTGACCGCCAGCCGCCACACTGCGCCGGAACAGGTCCGCGTCCTCACTCCACAATCCAGCGACGTCCACCGCATCGGAATCCGCCTCCAACCGGACCCCCTCAGTGGACCGGATCGCCAGGGTGCCAGGGTCGAACGTGACCCACGCCATGCCAACCGCGTACAACCGCGACGGCATGGTGTCTGCGAAGGTGGCCAGCGCGTGCCCTTGTCCGCCGCGCTCATCCCAAACCGGGGGCATCCTTTCCAGCTTCATCTTGAACTCCTACGCTGGCACCGTGGCCAGCCGCTTGCGTTACAGGCTGGCCAACCGTGGCCAATCCCTACGCTGTCTGGCGTCGCACTCAGCGTCGCCACCATGCCAAACCGTTGTGCAGATACCGTGCCAAGTGCCGCGCTATTCACGCATGCCGTTGAATCCACTGCGAATCATGCCGGACGACACCCTAAGCTGGACTGGCGGATTATCTGTCCACTGTGCCATTATGCGACACTGCACTGTGCCATTATGCGACACCCGAGACACTTACGGTCATGCTGGCGCTGCAAACTGCGGGTTGCACTGACTGGAACGGTGGGCAGTGCGGTGGGCAGTGCCGTAAACCGTCGCAGTCTCGCTGGCTTGCGCGCCAACTCTCGCGCGTCCGAAACATGCCGGAAACAATCCAGGCGCAGGACAGGCACCGGACGCAACCCACGACGCACGCTCAAACCTGACCGATCGGTCAGCTTTATGTAGTGGATGATGGGTGACGCCTCAACCTTAGGTAACCGTTGGGCTTGTCGCGTGCGCGGTGAAGCTGCCGGCCCCGACGTCGACACCGCAGCGCCAAGCGGAACGTCGGGGCAGCGGGACCGCGCCGCAACGTAACGCACTACATCACCTATGCTGTCACAACTACCGATCGTCCTTACGCATCCCAGCAACCGAAGCCCAAGCGCAACCCCTCGCAGACCGCACACACCGAACGTTGTGTGCGCTGGCCTAGCCTCAGACGTGCCTAGCCTGGGCTTGACCGTAGCAGGCTTGGCGTTCGGGCTTGGGCTTGGCCGTGGTCCCCCTGGTTTGTGGTCGGCGGACGGGGGTCGAGTTTCGTTTTCGCGTGTAAGGCCGCATGAAGATTATCCCTATTCAGGTACCCCACCCGTTCTGAGGCAGTGGGAGTCCCGGCGGCGGAGGGGGTCTCGATGGGGGCACCGGGGTCGGGGGTGGTGGGAGTCCCGGAGGTGGCACGGGGTCTTGAGGCGTGAGAGTCCCGTTGCCGGAGAGGCTGGAACTGGCAGTACGATTCGGGAGGTCTGTATCGCCGAGGTGTCATCGGGAAGTGACAACAATGGCTGGAAGTGACAAGGAAGTGACAAGGAAGTGACAACGATGAAACCGCAGTTTTGTAGTGATTGCCGTTATATACCTATCACAAGTGACAACAGTGACAACAAAACACTACACGGGGGGAAAAGAGGAAAAAGTGTCGAGGCCTTTACCGCTACCGAATAGCTTTCGCAAACGGGAGAGGGCGAGGCAGTGGTGTTTTTTTCGGCTCCGTATAGGCATTTGTTGTCACTGTTGTCACTTCCATGGGCGTTCAGGCTTATGTTTCAGGTGGTTGTTTGTAGTGACAAGGTAGTGACATGCGGGAACGCCGCAGCATTGCTTTTGGTTGCAATACAGACACACGTTCCTTGTAGTTTCGCGTGCTTGTGTTGCTTTTGCGAGGATTTGCGGGAAGTGACAAGGCTTGTCCCTGTTGTCACTTCGCTTCAATGCGTAGTGTTGTCCATCGTTATGCGACTGGCTTGCGACTGGCTTGCGGCGGTGTTGACACGGCAGCGTAAGCGTGGCACAACACGGGTGCCGGGTTAGTAGCCGGCGTGCTCCAGAGGTTTCGTGTTCGTCTCCTCCGCCCACATCGCCAGTCGGCTGTTGCGTTCGCCCTCGCGTCCGCGCCCGGCAACCTCTCCGGTCTACTACCGGTCGGCTGGCGGCGTGGGCCGGGGAGGCGAGCATGGCTTTAGGTTCTAGCTACGTTGCCCGTTCGGCCGGCGACGACCCGTGGATCGACTGGCCGGTCAAGTTGGCCAGCAAGAACAAGAAGTCGGCCCCGCCGTCGCGTGTCCATCGGGAGAACACGGCGGCGCTCTTGGATGCCTATGGCATCGAGGTGCGCTGGAACCTGATGCGCCACACCCTGGAGATCACGATTCCGGGGTTTGAGCGTGAGGCAGAGCGGCAGGAGAACGACAACCTGGCGTGCCTGCTGGAACTCGCCCAGCGCCGCGGTTTGTCGGCAGAGAACACTGTTCGACACTTGCGGCTCTTGGCGCAGTCCTACCATCCGGTGCGCGACTGGATTGAGGCGGCGGCATGGGACGGGCAAGACCGGTTGCCTGAGTTGCTGGCGACGATCGAGTTGGACCCGTGCGCCGACCCGGAACTCTGCGGTTTGCTGGTCACGCGCTGGCTGATCTCGTGCGCCAGGGCGGTGCTGCCGTCCGAGCCGGGAGGCCGCAAGTTTGCTCCGCAGGGCGTTCTCACCCTGCAAGGCGACCAAGGCATCGGGAAGACGGAGTGGTTCAAGTCGCTGGCACCGCCCGACAACGAGTGGCTTTCGGTCGGTCGGGTCGTGGACCCGCACAACCGCGACTCGGTGCAGCAGGCGACCTCGTTCTGGATCGTGGAGTTGGGCGAACTGGACGCCACGTTCAAGCGCGCCGACGTCGTGGCGCTGAAGGCCTTTGTCACCCAGGACACCGACGTGTACCGCTCGGCGTTTGCCACCCGCGAGGAGCGTACCCCGCGCCGCACAGTTCTCGGCGCGTCGGTCAACCCGAAGTCGTTTCTGGTCGACGAGACCGGCAACCGGCGCTGGTGGGTGGTTGCCGTCAAGTCTCTGGACTGGAAGCACAAAGTAGACGTGCAACAACTGTGGGCGCAGGTCATGGTGATGGCCAAGCGTGGCGACCCTTGGTGGCTTGACCCTGGGGAGACGACGGCTCTAAGCGCGTCGAACCGCGACTTTGAAGTGCCCGACCCGCTTGTGGAAGACCTGTGGGGCGCGTGGCGTCCGGTGCCTGTGGTTGAGGTTGGAGCGCCTGGCCCGCGCGTGACGTTGGCGGAAATCTGGGCGGCGCTGCCGGGAAGGTGTGAGCGGCCGCGCTCTCGTGGCGATGCGAACACGCTGGTTCGTGCTCTTCGAGAGGCCGGCGTGGAATCGGCAACCAAGACAGACGGCTTCAAGACCTACCGGGTGGTCAAGAAGTTGCCGATTACGGATCGCGGAGACTACGGCAAGTCCTGGCACGCAAAGGACAGCCTGTGACCGGGGCGCGGCTGCGCGTATGCGAACGGAGGTGTGTGATGCTGGTGGACATCGTGACCTACAAGGGCGGTCGGGAGACGATCCCGGTCGACGCGAACGGTGTGGGGGCGTTTGGCAAGAGCGGCGACCCGAGACGCGACGGGATCGATGCCGCCAAGGCGTGGTTGTCCGCGAACACGGTGGCGCGGGAGACCCCGGACATGCGATGCGACAGCTATGGGCTGAAGCACGTCATGGAGTCGGACACGGGGCTGTACGTTGGCAACGGTGCCTTCATCGTCGCCGCAGCGGAACTCGGAATCTGCATGAAGTTCCCGGACCGTGGCCCGAACGTGCATCTCTGCGTTCAACCCACCACTAACGCCGCGCGTCGGTTCTGGTACGACCCGCCCAAGGGCAGTCAGCCTAGACGTACCTGGGGGCGCAGGCCAAAGGACACCGCCGAAGCCAAGATTCGGCGCATGGAGACAAGCGGCCAACTCGACCCGAAGTGCGCTGAGTGCGCCGCCGACTACCAGAATTTGCGCGCTGGGCGACCCTTGACGTTCAAGCCAAGTCACAAGCCGTCGCCAGGTTGCCGTTCTGGCGGGGGCACCCACTGCTCCTGCGACGGCTGCTTCTGAGGCCAGCCATGATCCCCGACCTGACCGCCGCCAGCCAGTACATCCGCGCCCTGACCGGCAGTGCCGCAACACCCAGCACGTTCCAAGTGTTCGACGACAACCAGGAGCCCGGCCACGAAAAGAACCACTACGCGGCCCGCATCATTCACGGCAGTCTGGCGGAGCGATGGCGGCTGTTGGTTGACCTGAACGCTGATCGCCGCGGCATCTTCTGCACCGTGAACGAGACCGACTTCAAGGGCCGCTGCGCGCACAACGTGGTGCGCGTGAGGGCTTTGTTCGTCGACTGCGACGGCATCATGCCGTCGTCGTGGCATTTGCTGCCGAGCATGGTGGTGCGGAGCGCCCACGGACCGCACGCCTACTGGTTCGTCGACGACTGCCCGTTGGACCGCTTCACCGGGTTTCAGAAACGTCTGGTTCAGCACTACGGTTCCGACCCGAAGCCGGTTGATTTGCCTCGCGTTCTGCGGCTGCCGGGGTTCTGGCACCAGAAGCACGCACCGTTCCAGGTCGAGTTGCTGGAGGTCACTGGCATTCGCTACACGACAGCGCAAGTGCTGGCCGGCATCGCTGAACTGCCAGCCCCGCCGCCGCGCCAGCCGGTGCCGTACCGTCCGGGCGGCATGGACGGGGCGCGCGGGGCGCCGGACTTCCGCGCCATCGACGTCGTGGGCGTGTTCCGCGACGCCGGGATGCTCGGCCGCGAGATCAAGCCGGGGAAGTGGACGGTCGTCTGCCCGTTCGTGAACGAGCACAGCCACGCGGACCTGAGTGGCATGGGGTCTGCGACGGTGGTGTTCGAGGGGCGGTTCAACGCGGACGGCCAGGCGACGTTCTACTGCTCGCACGCGCACTGCACGGGTCGCGTCCTGTACGCGGCGATGCGGCAGATGGGCGCTGAGATCCCGCGGGTGCAGCGGCGGCAGGAGGTGAGGACGTGAGCCCAGCCGACGGCCAGACCAGACAGTTCCCGGCCCTGTCAAGCGAGCGTCAAGGGTGGCGCGACCCTGCCATCGCCGCCCTGCGCGCCGCCTACGACACCGTGCCCGTGACCGGCCACCGGACGCGCGACTCGTGGTGCATCGCGGTCGGCCAGGTCGTCGGTCGCACCGGTCGGGCCGTCCGCGCCCGCCTCATCCTGCTCGGCCTGCCGCTGAAACGAGACGAGAGCGCGCTGAGCATTTGCCGGGACTGCGGCCTGTACCGGCATCCGGCGTGGCACCGGACGGAGCGGCGCTGGCGTCCGCGCTGCAAGTGCCAGCCGCCGGAGCCGGCGCGAGAGCAGAAGGTCGTGATTGCGCGGTTGTCGGTGGCAGAGCATGGGCTTGTGCGACGACACGCGAGGCAAGCCGGGCTGTCGGCGTCGGAATGGGTCCGGCGCGCGGTGGCGACGGCGTTGGCGAGTGAGAGAGGCAAGTGATGCTGATGTACTGCAAGGGGTTGAAGGTTCCGTGTCCGGGCATCGTGGAGTTCAAGTTCCACTGCGACGACTGCGAAGAACACGCCGCGCTGGACGACGGCGAGGCGCTGACGTGCAAGCCGTCCAAGCGCCGCAAGGTCACGCTGGACGGGCTGATGTCGGAGTTCCCGTCGGGCGAGGTCGTCAGCGAGACGTGGAAGCGGCAGGACGCGCACACGGTCAGCTACGACGTGACGCTCGCGGTCGGCTTCGACGACGGCGACCCGAGCCACATGGACGTGCTGCGGCGTGTCGTGACCGGGAAGTTGACGGGCGAACTGCTGATGCGGGACGTCCCGGATGCGCAGGCGCTGCTGGATCTGCGTGAGGCCGTGCGGAAGGGTGAGTTGAAGGTCGTCAGCCACTGATGTTCCAGCCGCACGATTTCCAGCACGACGCCATCCACCGCTGCCGGCAGGAGTTCCTGTCCGGCAAGCGGCGGGTGCTGCTCCAGTCGAGTTGCGGCAGCGGCAAGACCATCATGAGCGCCGAGGTGACGCGGCTGGCCGTTTCCCGTGGCAAGCGGGTCCTGTACGACATCCACCGCAACGAGATCCTGGCGCAGACGTCGCGCAAACTCACGCTGGCCGGCGTCGAGCACGCGCTGTTGAAGGCGGGCGGCAAGGTGCCGGACGCGCAAGTGATTCTGGCGTCGTCGCTGACGCTGGCGAGGCGCGACGTGCCGCGCGTCGACTTGCTGATTCCGGACGAAACACACGTTTTGCACTCCCACCGCAAGCGCCTCATCGCCGCGCTGCCGGACGCCCACGTTCTCGGCTTGACGGCGACCCCGTGCCGGCTGGACGGCAAGCCGCTGGCGGACTTGTATGAGGCGATGGTGCTGGGACCGGAGCCGGCGTGGCTGGTCGACCACGGCTACCTCGTGCCAGCGGTGGTGTACGCCGCGGAGTCGCCGGACTTGCACAACGTTCCCTTCCGAGCCGGCGAGTTCGCGCAGTCCGAGGCCGAGCCCGCCTTCATGCAGCCGCGCTTGGTGGCGAACGCCGTGCAGACCTGGCTGAAACTCGCCTCCGGCCGGCGCACGGTCTGCTTCACGACCGGCATCAAGCACAGCCTGCAAGTCCGCGACGCCTACCGCGCAGCCGGCGTCCGCGCCGAGCACGTCGACGGCCAGACCCCGGACGCGCTGCGAGAGGACCTGTTCGCGGCCCTGGCTGAGCATCGGATCGACGTCCTGTGCAACGTCGGCGTGGCCATCGAGGGCCTTGACATCGTTGAAGTTTCGTGCGTGCAGTGGCTCCGCGCGACCGGCAGCGACTCGATCTGGATCCAGGGCAACGGGCGCGGGATGCGGGTGTCGCCGGAGACCGGCAAGACGGACTGCATCGTGCTCGACCACGCCGGCAACACGTTCCGGCTCGGGCTGCCGGAGCAGGCGCGGGAGTGGACGCTGGCTGGCAAGGTCGGCGGCACCCGCGAAGCCGTGAACGAGGACTTGCTGCGCCACTGCCAGGCGTGCATGGCAATCTGGCTGGCGACGACTGGCCAGACGTGCCCGCGCTGCGGCGAGACCGTGACGTGCAAGCCGCGCAAGGGTCCGGCGACCACCGGCGGCGAGCTTGTCCGCGTGACAGCGGCGGAACTGGAGCGCCGCGCCCGCACCGCCAGCCGCGAAGTGCCGCCGCGCCCTGCTCCGAAGTGGGTGGAGGCGTCGGGTCTGGTCGACTACTGGAACCGCATGGAGCGGGAGCGCCACCGCGAGGGCTACGCGCTTCCGGTTGACGGCAAGCGGGGTTCCGGGTACAGCGAGTCGCGTTGCTGGCGGCGGATGTCAGTGCGTGGAGGTCGTCGTGCAGCGTGAGGCCCACGTCCAGGCACAGTTCCTGGGAGCCATCGGCACCATCCCCGGCATCCACTGCTACCGCATCAACGTGCTGAAAGCCAAGATGCCGTCGGGCGCGTGGGTGACGTCGGCGCCGGACGGGACGCCGGACGTGCTGATGACGATGCAGTCGCTCTCGGTGGCCGTGGAGTGCAAGCGCCCGCACGGTGGCCGGGTCAGCGACGCGCAGAACGTCTGGCGCAAGGCCCACGTCGCAGCCGGTGGCGTCTGGCTGCGGTGCAACGACGCCCGGGAGACGGTGCTGCAACTGGCAGGACTGGCGACGGGCGAAACCAAGGCGGCGCTGCATGAGGCGGCGTCGCGACTACAGGCAGGAGGACAAGATGGCAGAGCAGACTGAATTCGACGAGAAGAAGCCGACCGGCTACACCTGGTCGATGGACATGAAGACGCCGAAGATCCGGCGGCGGCAGGCGCACGGCTGCGAGGTCATCCAGGACGTCGGGCAGCCGAACGTGCGCGGCGTGACGGTGCACGGCAGCCTCGGCACGGCGCGGTTCTCGCTCCAGCGGACGGTGACGGCGGACGCGAAGGAAGTCGACGCCCAGGCGGACATGGTGGCGGCGTCGATGGCGATGCTGGCGGCGACGGTGACGTGGTCCTTGGCCGGGCAGATCACGATGCAGAGCGCGGCGCTGCGGGCGCAGGCGGAGGCGGCGGAGACCCCTGACGCGGAAACGCAAACTCCCTCTTGACAACGCCGAAAGTGTTGCCGCAGACTCCTCGCCACCGGGTGCCACGCGCGCCTCCAGTCGCAAGGAGTTGAGATGCCGAACTTCGTCTCCATTGAAGACACGCTCGTTGCGGGCGTCCCCGTCGACATCGCCATTCCGCGCGACATCGAGTCGCTTGTCCTCAACAACGACGACCCGACCAACGACTACACGTTCGTCACGGCGAGCCAGGAAGTCACGCTCGGGCCGGGCGAGGAACTGCAACTGAGCGGCATCGGTCAGAACATCAGCGCCGTGCTGTCGGGCGATGGCGCGTTCCGCCTGCGGATGTCCAGTTCGCCGCTCGCCTGCACCATCCGCCCGCCCGCCGCTGGCCCGGTCACGACCTCGGCCATCGAGGACGGGGCGGTCACGGAAGCCAAGCTTCAGGCAGCGGACACCGAAGGCACGCTGGGTGCCCTGCGCACGGCGACCGGCGTGTTCGACCCGAGCGCCAACGCGGGCGAGCGCACCATCGGGGACCACGCCTTCGGACCGAGCATCCCGGACAACGCCATCATCATGTTCGCGTGGTACGAGGTTGAGACCACGTTCGCGTCGACCGTGGGACCCGACGACGCGACCATCGCGCTCGGAGTCAACCAGGCTGGCGCGACTGCCGACATCAAGGCTGCCGTCGCCATCAACAACGGCGCGAACCCGTGGGACGCGGCGGCCGAGATCACCTGCCTTCCGGTCTGGACGTTCGCCACCGCTGTCGACAAATTGACGGCGGCACGCCAGTTCAACGCGACGGTCGCGGTCGACAACCTGGACGCCGGCAAGTTGATCCTGCACGCCGTCTACTTCATCGGCCACAACTAAGCCGGAAGCGGCCGAGAGGGGACCACGATGCCGAACGCCAGGGGCTTTGGAGCCGTCGAAGACACGCTGGCCGGCGTCGCGTTTCCGATCAACGTCGGGGAGTTCTGCGCTGGGTTCGCGCCGAAGTCGCTGGTCATCATCAACGACGACGGGACTGGCACCTACGAGTGCGACCTGGACGGGACCGAGTTCACGGTCGGACCGGGCGAGCAGCAAGAGGTCGTCGGCTTGGAGGGCGTCAGCGGCCTGACGCTCACGGGCACGGGTGCGTTCCGTGTCCGGTTCAGCGCGTCTGCCACCGCCGCGCCCTCGATCGGGATTTTCGGGCGTGGCGGCCTGATCGTGACCGCCGATCTGGCTGACGGTGTGCTGTCGGCGAACGCGGCTGGTCGCCTGAAGATGGCGGCCTCGTACTTCGGTGCGGCCGTCGTCGCGTCGCAGGCGCACTTCGAGAACGACTTCTTCGACAACACGTTCATCCAGGCCAAGTTCAAGGCCGACGCGTTCGGTGACGACGCCGACAGCCGCGCAGCGTTCAAGGACGGCTTCTTCAAGGCGGCCACCGCGAAGTCGCTGGCGACGTTCGACACGGCGTTCTGGACGGCGAGCGACACGGCGCGCGGCAAGTTCGCGACCGGGTTCTTCACGGCGAACGCAGCCACGCGGCTGTTGTTTGCCGGCGGGGCATTCGACAACACGTTCGTCCAGCAGGTGTTCGCGGCGGATGCGTTCGGTGCGGATGCGGCGAGCCGCGCGGCGTTCATCGCGGGCTTCTTCGATGCGACGACGGTGTTGGACCTGTTCGCGGCGCTGTCGATCCCCGAATCCAGGCTGGCTGATGGCTTGATCTCGTTGCGGAAGGTGGCTGTCATCGCGGCAGTTCCGGTGGATGAAGCCGACAGCGGTCACGTTGCGTTGCTCGCCAACTTCCTGTCGGGCTGGCTGCCGATCACCCCGACGGCCGCGCGGGCACTGACGACGCCGACGGCTGCCGCCATCGTGGGTGGGATTGCCGGCGCGCAGGTGGGCACCTACTGGGACATCCTCTTGAACGTGAAGGGTGCTTTCACCGTCACGCTCACGGCTGGAGCCGGAGTGGCCCTGAACGGCTCCGGCGCTGTTGGCTCCGCCGTGGGTGGTGCCCAGGCGCAGCGGTTTCGCGTGCGTCTGGACGACATCGGTGGCGGCACCGAAGCCGTGACCATCTTCCGCGGCTAGCCGCACCCACGAGACCCCATGCGCCAGATCCACACCCACGTCCCCGAAGGCGCCGACCCCGAAGCCTGCGCGTCCATCATCTGCGCGGAGGACAACCACTACGCGGTCGGGGACAACAAGCGCGACTTCATCGTCATCCGCTTCGGGGACCTGGAGCCGACGCACCTGCTGGCGGTCTGCTTGGACCAGTTGGCAGAGCAGGGCGCTTCCGCTGCCGCGGTCGAGGCGGTCAGTACCGCGCTCGCTCTGCTGGTCGGTCCCGGCAAGGCGGCCAAGGTCGTCAAGAAGGTCAAGCCAGTGCAACCGCAGCACACGCCGAAGCCGGAGCCTGACTCCGAGGCTTAGCCCGGGACGCTCTCCACGTCTTCCGCCAGCGTACCAAGCATCCGTTCAACCTGCGTCGAGCGAAGCCGTCGTCCAGACCGGCTCTTGTAGCCGCGCTTGGCGATTTCGTACGCCACGGTCCGAATCGACATGCCGGTGCGGTAGAGTTTCCGGGCCTCACGGATGATCTTTTGCTCGGCGTCGACCTCGACGAGCTTTTGGCCGCCGTCGTCGGGCAAGCGCCAGCCGTAGGGGATCTGGCCGACACGCTCACCACGGGCTTTCTTCACGGCCAGGGCGGCGATGGTGCGTTGGGCGATGCGCGCCCGCTCCATTTGCGCCATGGCGTCGAACAGCGTGCGGACAAACGTGGCCTCTGGCGTCCCGTCGTCGACAGCGGTGCCGTCTGCACACACGACGACGGCACCTTCCGTCTTGCACAGGCTCTCGATGATGCCGTTCTGGACGACAGAGCGGCCAAGGCGGTCGCGCTTGGCTACGACAAGGACGCCGGCTTCTGCATCGCGGATGGCGGCGATTGCGCTGAGCAGGCCCTTGCGCGCTGCGACTTCCCACATTCCGGAGACCACTTCGCTAAACCACTGCGCGACGTGTACGCCCTCGCGCTTGGCCCAAGCCTCGATGGCCGCGCGCTGCGCCTCCGGCCCGAGTTCCTGCTTGTTCGTCGAGACGCGGATGAGCGCGATGGCGATCTTGGGGCTGCCGGGCTTCAGTTTGCGGGAGCCGTTCACGCGCCCTCCGGCGCCAGCATGGGCGCTCCGTTGGCGGCGATGTAGATTGCGACGTCATCCTGCCGGAACCGGAGCGCCTTGCCGACCTTTCGCCCCGGCAATTCGCCGCGCTTCCATAGCCCGTAGGCGACCCTCTTGCTGACGCGCAGGGCGTTCGCCACTTCCACCACCGTCAACATCGTCTCGGGTTCCACAGCGCTCCTTGGGCCGCAAGGGCCGCGCCACGGTGTACCAAAGTCAAGCTATGCCGTCAAGGAACACGAAACGTCGCCAAACGCGCGAAACGTAACCATGCGAATCTGTTGACAGTATCGGAAGCGTACGGCAGCATGAGTGCCGATGAACGACGCCTTCCCGCCCGAACCGACATTCCCGGCGCAAGAGACGGACGCGTTTGACCATCGTTGGGGCGTGGAGCCCGGCTTTTGCGACCTCCGCTACACCATCGTCTACCGAGTGGCAGGCGGCGATCTCATCGACCTCGGCGCTCGGAAACTGCCTGCGCCCGTGCTGTCCATGCCCGAACGTGTGGCGTTGCAGCAGGCGCTTGTCCTGACGAGTCCCGACGCGCACCTCTATGTGGCGCAGCGGCACTTTTACGTCGGCATCCCTGTCGTGACCGTCGCCGTGCAGGTCGGCCCGAACCTGCCGGGCCGGATGTTGCTGGAGGAGCAGGATTCGGACGCATCCGGCTTCATCATCTTCCGCTGCGAGGGTCGCGGGACCGCCATGGCGGCACTGAGCGGTCCCGGCCGCGCGATGATGGAACGGCTGTGCAGCGCTGCAATGGACGAAGTGCTCGCCAAGTTGCGGGCCAAGGAGACGCGCCTGTGAGGAAGTACGACCTCGACGACATCCGACTCATTCGGAACAGCCCGCATCGCTTCACGCTCAGCCAGTGGCGCTTGATCTCGGACTGCGAATACTACCTCATCTACAAGTGCGGCAATCCGAACGCGCACATCCACGTTCTGATGCGGTCGGCCATCGGCGGCTACAAGCGCGAGTGCCCCGGCAACAACCCGTGGGACGAAAACTACGAGCGCAAGCCGCCGCCGCCCCTTCCGCCGCCCGTGACGCCTCTGCGCGCCGCGTCGAACCTGCGCGAGCTGGTGCTGGCGTTCCTGGCCGAGCATGGCCGAAGCAAGACGTCGTCGATGCGGGAACTGCTGGAGCGCCGCGGCTACAACGCCGGCAGCATCCATACCGTCGTTAGCCTGTTGGCTAAGGAGCGCCTGATCGTGCGGAAGTCCGCGGGCATCTACGACTTGCTGCCCAAGGGCGACCGCGCCGTGGAAGCGACGATGCCCAAGAGCGAGCCCGAGCCGCTGCCGGGAGCGGTTGCGGTCAATGGTTACGATCCGCAGCATCCGTACGTGGCGGGTGTTGACACCGCCGCCGAGGCCGCGGTGGAGGCGGCAGCATGACCACTACCGCACTGACCGCCCCCCGCGACCCGTTCAAGATCGTGCTGCGCGACATGTGGGGAAACAAGCTCAAGCCCGGCGCGGTCAAGGACGCCGAGGACGTGGAGTTCAACGTCGAGGTGTCGGCGCTCGAAGTCGTGCTGAACAACCTGCTTGTCGCGGTCGACGGCACCTTGCAGGCCCTGTACCGCGTGCTTGGCTTCGGCCGCAACCTCGCCGTCAAACCTGCCGGCGGGGCGGACTACTCCCACCAAGCCAACATCGACACCGCCTGCGACGGCGCATTCATGATGCTCCGCGACCAGGCCGAGATCGCATACCGCCGCGCCAGCCGCGTCCGCACCGACGACGTGGAGTTGCAGGCCGCCCGGGCCATGCTCCGCGAGTACGTGCTGCTCTTGCGGAAGGTGAACTGGCGCAAGGACTGCGCGCCCGGCATCGACCTCGCGTGGCAGTTCCGCATTTGCCTCTACCGCATGACGACCTCTCGCGCCGGCGACCTTGACCGGCTCCAGGCCGTCATGGACTGGCGCGTGGCGGTGGCGAAGGCGGCCAAGGCGATCGGTTGAGCGGCGGTGGCGACCCAATGGACGCGATTCAGCAACGGTCGCCACCCAGCCTATCTGGCGCACTGCCTGCGGGCGGCCCCAAGGCTCTACCAGATCGCAAAGGCCCCGGAGTTCTCCAACTATTTCGTCGCCTTGGAGGTGGACGTCGGGACGTGGTACGGCTTTTTGCACTACCGCCTCATCGACGAGTCGGCGTTCCGCATCCTGTCGGGCATCACGGGACCGGAACTGACGCGAGTGGAGAAGCGGACGGCCGAAGCCCTGGCGCGGTGGCGAGCGGACGGGTTCGCGACGGTGTCGGACGCTGGCTACAATCGGGCGTGGCTGCGGTACCAGGCGCTCGCCGCCGCGGCGCGGGTCAAGGTGCCAACAACGCGCGGCGCAAGGGAGCGTCATGAGCGACATGAGCGGATCCGGTGTCGAGTCTGGCGCACTGGCGACCGAGAGCCCGGTCGGGATGGACGTCGGGGACCCGGCGTTCTTGCAGCAATCGAGCCCTGGCGCTGCCCTGGAGGATACCGGTCTCACCGGAACCGACCTTGCATCCTTTGCGCTTTCCCGTTCCGGGAAGCGAATGTCCGCGAGCGACCTGGACCGCCTCGGCCTCGCACTCATACAGCAAGCGGTACAAAGTCAAGACTTTCGCGCTGCTGCGAGTACCTTTTCAGCCCTCGTCTCGCTGCACAAATCGTCGGTGAAGGCGGCGACGACCAAAGTTGAGCGCCGGGGATTGGACAAGGCGCTTGGCAGAGCGTTTCTCGGCCGCAGCCGGTCCATGGCGTCGCGCCAGGTCGTGGATGCGAAGGCAGAACTTGCGGGACCTGACGGACCGACGCGGTGATCGACCACGACCAGCTTGACGTGCTGGAGGCCGACTGGTTGGAGAGCCCGGAAGCCTTCGCGTCGTGCTTTCAGATCCCCGACAAGAACACCCGCGTCGTCGACTTCGACTGCTCGCCGCCGCAGCGCCAAGCCCTCCAGCTTCTGGAGCGCGCGCAGAAGTCCATCATCCTCAAGGGTCGCCAGATGTGGATCACGACGATCCTGCTGGTCTGGCAGTTGCGCCTCTGCTACTTCCAGCCGGGCGCAACGTGCGTGGTGGTCCTGCACACGGACAAAAACGCCGCGCTGATGTCGGACCGGCTGCTGACGCTGTATCGCGGCAACCCGATCCTGTGCGAACTGATGCCGCTGGCGGCAGCGAACGGCCACCGCGTAGCGTTCGAGAACCCAGACCCGAACGGCCCGGCGTCGCAGATCCTGTTCACGACGGCCAATTCCGAGTTCCTGCGCAGCATCACGGTCAACTTCGCGCACCTGTCGGAAGCCCGCGACTACGACGACCTGGGCGCGACCCTGGCGTCCCTGAAGGTGGCGCCGGAGGGCGGCATCTGCATCGAGTCGACGGCGGGCGGCGAGGACGACTTCCACGGGATCTGGGTGGACTCGGATCCGATGCTGCCGACCAAGGGCGACTACGAGCGGATCTTCCTGTGCTGGCGCGACCACCCGGAATACCGCAGCGACGTCGACTTCACCGGCAGGCTTCTGACCGAGGAGGTCGAGTATCTGAAGGCGCACGCCCTGAAGCGCGAGGAGGCCAACTGGTGGCTGCGGGAACGCCGCGGGTTGCAGGTGCACAAACGCCACTTGATGCCGCAGGAAAATCCGTCCACCGCGGATGAGGCGTTCCTGCTGGCCGGCGACAAATTCCTCAAGCGCCGCGTGCCGATGCCGGACAAGGACGGGGTGCCGATCGACGAGTTCGGCGTCATGCGTCTGCTCAAGTACGACCCGACGCACCAATACGTCGCTGGCATTGACCCTGCGCCCGGCTCAAGCGAACAGGGCGACCCGACCGGCCTGACCATCCTGGACGTGACGGTGCGCGCGGTCGCGGCGACACAGGAGTTCCGCGAGCCGACGCGAGAGCACGAGGGGCGGACGCGCAAGTTGCTGGCGGAGTACGGCGATCCGGTGACGGTCGTGGAAACCGCGAGCGAGGGTCTGGGCCTGTGCGACTTCCTGCGCGGCGCGGGAGTCCCGATGTTCCACATGGTCGCCTACGGCGGCCTGAACCCTGAACTGCTGCCGCGGCACGGCTGGCGTACCGACGTGCAGACGCGGCCGATTCTGTTTGGCGGCATCTACGAGGCGGCGATCGGGATGAGCCCGTGGACGATCGGCTGCCACCGCCTCGTCGGGCAACTGAACGCCCTGTGCTACAACAAGAAAGCGAAGCCGGCGGCGCCAAAGAACGGCCACGACGACTTGGCGGTCAGTTTCGGCCTCGCGCTCCAGGGCGTCCCGCAAGCACTGCCAGCGCGGCAGAAAGTCCACGAACCCAAGCGCATCGAGAACGCGCTGGAGGCCATGGAGCGCATCCTGAGCCAGCCGCCCGTCAACGGCGATCGATTCGACGATCCGGGCATGGCGCAACCAGGCGATTACTTTTGAGTAAATCGCGCAGACTCAATAATCAGCAATGCCACCCCCGCAATAGTGTTGAAATTCAGCGCCTCCGCCGTGAGCATTCCGGGTGTCGGAGGATGCTCAACGATGGGTTTCATGGCGGACATTGCGAAGGACCTGGCTGCGGCTGAACCTGCGGTCCCGGCCCCCGAGCCGGTTGCGGCCAGCGCTGAACCTGTGGCTGAGCCGGTTGCGGCTGAGCCCGCGACTCCCGCTCCCGCCGCTGTGCCACCGCCCGTGGCCGATGCCGGCGACAAGTCGCCGCGCAACGTGTCGCTCGCCCGCTACAACGAGATGTTCCGCCAGAACAAGGCGAATGCGTCCGCGCTGGAGCAGGCCAACGCCCAGATCGCCGCGCTGACGCAGCAGGCACAGCAGTCGATGGCGGCGCAGAAGCCGGCCGCTGCCGCTGCCGCCGACCAGACGGCCGACAGCACCGGGGACTGGATCCAGACCATGCTGGACGCGGGCGCTGAGTTGCCGCCCGAACTGGTGGCTGGCCTCAAGGCGTTGCAGCAGAAGATCGACGGCCTGGAGAAGCAGGTTGGCAGCCACGGCCAGCACTTCCAGACGGCGCAGGAGCGTCAGGACAACGTCGACTACGACGCCGCGTTCACGAAGCTCCAGAATCGTTGCCCGCACATCGCCGCCGATGAACTGACCGAGATGATCGTGGACGGCATGAGCCCGCAGCGCATCGTCGGCTGGTACGACCAGTACGTTGCGCCGGCACACGCTGCCCAGAAACAGGCATCCGCTCCGGCGCCGAAAGCCGCGCCCCCGCCACGCATCGACGGCCCCGACACCCCCGGCAAGCCGTCGTCGAACGACGCCACGCCCTGGCGGCAGTGGGCGGATGCCCAACTCATGACCCGCCACTGAGAATCTGAGCACGAGGAGACACGATGGCAGCGAATTCCCAGACGATTGCGGCGGTGATGATCAACGATCGGACGGACCGCCACATCTACAACCTGCTCCAGAACGACGTCACCGCGTGGCGGAGCATCCCGATCCAGAAGGTGCAGTGGAGCGGCGACGTCGCCATCTTCGGCGCGCGGGTCGAGCGCAACAAGTCGATCCGCACGGTGTCGGGCACCACGGAGCCCAAGGCCGGGCAGCAGGGCTTCGTCCGCTTCACGGTCCACGCGAAGAAGGTGCTGGGCAAAGGCCAGATCGACGTCGCGACGATGATGGCGGCGGACGACGCGCAGGGCTCGCAGGCCGTCGAGCCGATGGACGAGATCGAAGGCATCATCAACGACTTCCCCAAGAAGATGTCGTTCTACTCCTTCCTCGGCGGTGGCGGCTTGCAGGCGCTGTCCGGCCTCACGGTCGCGGGTGCGCCGATCGGCCTCATCTGGCAGCGGTCGGCCGTCATCACGGACTACGGCTACACCGGCCGCTTCAGCGACATCGTGGCGCAGGCGCAGGCTGTGAACTTCGCGCGCTTCATCCGCCTCGACACCTACGTCCAGGTCGGTGCGGACACGCTCATCACGGACCTGTCCGCTGACCTCATCTCGCTCAACGCGAACATCGACACGTCGGTGCTGCCCGAGGGCGTTCCGTGCGCGGTGCTGCTGGTCGGCGCGGCGTCGCAGGCGTTCGTGACGAGCACGGTGTCGGGCGACAACACCGCGGGCGACCCGTGCGTGTTCGACCCGGCCGGCGACGAGGTGGGCTCGCTCATCCACGACATGACCGGCTTCCTGTCGAACCTGACGCAGCCGATCCACTTCGGCAACAACCGCGCCAACGGTGCGACGGACCCGAAGATGCGCCGGCTGCGGTCGAACTTCCTGGTCTGCGCGAACAACAACGTCCAGGGCGGCGACGTCCTGAGCGGCATCGAAGTCGACAAGATGGCCGCCAAGGTCAAGACGGCGTCCGGCCAGAACCCGGATGCCTACTGGATGTCGTTCACGACCGCCTTGGCCTTCGCGCAGACGATGGTCGGCACGAACGACGCCAACATGCGCGTGATGGCGCAGGGCAAGGCGCAGAAGCTCGACGGCGGTGCCCCGCTCGGCGCTCCGGACTCCTCGGATACCGGCTACGGCCGCAGCAACGTGCCGATCCACGGGTCGGTCGACTGCCCGGACGGCCTGGCGCTGGCGATGCACAACAAGGCGTGGCGCCGCGTGTTCCAGGGCAAGCCCGAAGGCTTCTGGCTGGGTGCCGAGGGTCCGAACAAGGGCGTGCTGAACAAGACCCAAGGCGAGTCGCAGTACGAGTTCACGCGCATGATGCTCCCGGAGCAGGTCTGCCTGAACCCGCTGGCGAACGCGCTCCTGATCGGCATCGCGCCCGTCAGCTAGTCCGCATCCTGCAAGTGGTCTGAACGTCAAGGAGAGTCGTCATGGCAAATCTGGTTGCAGGGTACCTCGAAGGCGTCGCACCGGTTGGCGACGCGGGTTCGCCGTACGCGGTCGGTTCCCCGTCCACGGGCACGCCGATTCCGCCCGTCGCGGTGGCGACCGAGGTGGAGAACCTGGTCAACAGCGAGCCGAGCGACACGTTGCAGGGCATCGAGCGCATCGCCGTGTTCGAGATCGACTGGACGGACATCACCGCCGCGACGAACGTCGAGAGCCTGGGGCCGCTGTTTCCGGACAACGCCCTCATCATCGGCGCGTTCGCGGACGTGACGGCGGCGTTCACGTCGGCGGCCAGCACGGCGGAAATCGGCCTCGGCTTCACGACCGACGCCGCGACCAGCATCCAGAGTTCGGCTGCGGTGTCGGGCGCTCCCTGGTCGACGACCGGCCGCAAGACGCTGACCTTGGCTGCGGCTGCGGCGGGTTCCGCGATCCTCAAGCTCTCGGCGGAACGTCGTGTGCTGATCACCCGTGGCGTCCAGGCGTTGACGGCCGGTCACATGGTGCTGTTCGTTCGCTGGATCCAGAGCGTCTAACCGGCGCAGGCGAGGCTTCTGTGGCAGTCGGCTTCGACGACGACGCATTCGGCGGCGAGGACGACGGGACAGACGGCCTGGACGCCCTGAAGCCGGAGATTGCCCGCAAGCGCCAAGCAGCACAGAAGCCCGACGCCGCGAAGCTCAAGCAGCAGGACCAGCAGATGGGCGGCATGGGCGCTGGCATTGGTGGCGGCATCGGCTCTATCTGGGGTCCAGTCGGCGGTGCCTTTGGCTCCCAGGCTGGCGGCAACCTCGGCGGCGACATCTCCAAGGTCACGAGCGGGCGCGGTGGTAGCGTCGTCCCGGAGTACATCAAGGGCGCCTTGATTCCGCTGTACCATCCGCTGTCCGACAATGCGCTGGTCGGTCCCAAGAAGGACGCCAAAGAAGCCAAAGGAGTGCCGGCCGCCACGATCGGAACCGCCTACCTGTCGCAGCAGGCAAAAAAGAAGCCAGCCGCGCCCGGTAAGACTCCCGAGTCTGCCAGCATCAGCGAGATGGGCGACTGGAATTTGCCGCCCGACGACATCGAGTGGAACGACGAGACCTTCGGGCGCACGGTCTGATGAGGGCATGGTGAACACGGATGCCGCTCGAACTGGTCCGATCGCAACCGACCTACGCCGTCGCGGACGCTGAGCCCGCGTCGCCGGAGCCCTATCGCCCGGACCCGAACGACCCGCCGAGCCTGACGCCGCAGCAAATCGCGCAGTTCGCCCAGCAGTTCTACGACGAGAGCCAGCCGCACCGTCGCCTCTGGTGCCTCTGCGCCGACGTGATGGACGGCTTCATGGGCCAGTACGGCTCGGAATCCATGGTCCGCGCCGGCTTGGAGATGGCGTACTTCAACCGGCCGCGCGACATCTCGTTCAACATCACGCAGCCGCAGTTCCGCAATGCGAGTGCGCGCTTGGAGACCGAGATTCCGTCGTGGGGGTCGCGCGCCGCCAGCAACAGCGTCGACGACCTGGCGAAGTCGCAGGCGGCCGAGCAGATGCTGACGTACCACTACGTCGAAGACGAGGTGAAGTACAAACTCGGCAAGGTCGTCGACTGGGAAATCATCTTCGGCACCTCTGCCGTGCTGACCGCGATGAAGGGCGACGACGTGGTGCAGGAGCCGTTCGGCCCCGACTGCATCCGCGCCGAGCCCGGCATCCTCGACCCCGACGACAGTCGGTTTCTCGGCGTCACGCGCATCACGACCCGCGCGGCGCTCAACCGGAAGTTCCCAGGGCACGAGGCGGAGGTCATGCAGGCCCCGGTGCCGACGCGGCAGGATACCTGGTGGGGCGGCGAGTCGCGCCTGCCGCCCGACCGCGTGGAAGTGCTGGAGGTCTACTGCCGGAGCGGCCACTGGTTTTTGCTGTGCGGCTCGGCGGGGACAGTGCTGGCTCACGGCAAGACGCCGATGAAGTGCATGCCGGTGCAGATCTTCCGCTACACGGCGCTGCCGTACCGCTTCTTCGGCATGGGCATGGTCGAGCAGGCGATTCCGGCGCAGTACGCCTACTCGGCCTCGTGGAACCAGATCCTGACGAACGCGCGGCTGATGAGCCAGCCGAAGATCCTCATCCACGAGAACTCTGGCGTGGCCGAGGACGCCTTCACGAGTCGCGCGGGCGAGAAGGTTTCCTGGCGAAATCACAAGCCGGAGCCGTGGCACGGGCAGTCACTGCCGCAGTACGCGCAGCAGTTGCCGGCGACGTCGCAGTCCGCCCTTTGGGACGCCACCGGAATGCACGCGGCGTCGGGCGGCAAGCGGACGCCTGGCCTGACGACCGGCGTGGCGATCGAGGCCATCGTTTCGCAGGACGAGGTGCAGTTCGGTGTCACCAAGCGCGACATCAAGCGCAACGTGGAGCGGATGGGCAAGTGCGCGCTGCTCTACATGCAGGCGTACTACCCGGACGAGAAGATCATCCGGCAGTTCGACCGCTACGGCTCGGCCATCGCCGTCGAGTTGAAGGCGACCGACCTGGCGGACAACCCGCAGGTGTTCGTGGAAGCCGACACGCTGTTCAAGGACGACGTGACGGCGCGGCAGGAGCGCGTCATGGAGTTCGCGCGGATGGGGGCAATCCCGCCGGCGCTGGCGATCCAGATGCTCCAGCAGAACATCGACCCCCTGAAGCCGCAGAAGCCGATCTCGGATTTCGTCGAGGCCAAGCGCGCCCTGGAAGCCGTCATCGCGCAGGGCTTCGCCATCCAAGACGCCACGCGCCCGCCGATGCTGGACGGCCAGCCGGCGATGCGGAAGACGGTCCGGTTCTACCCGACGGACAACTTCCGCGTGTTCGCCGACGTCGTGCGGCAGTTCATCCGGTCCGACCAGTTCTACCAGCTGGCACCGGAGCGCCAGGACGACATCGACGCCTTCTACCGCGACATCCTCGCGATGATGGCACCGCCCGCCGAACCACCCGCGCAGCAGATGGGCAAGCCGCCGCAGAAGCCGGGGCTGCCCAAAGGTGCCACGCCGGGCAACACGCCGGGCAACGACGGCGGCGGCGGACCGCGCACGCCGGAGCGCGACGTCGCGTTGCAGGAAGGGCGCGCAGAAGTCGGCGCGGTGATGTAGGCTCCCAGCCAGAAGTGAGGTGACGTCGTGGCCGAGAAGAAGATGAAGAAGGAGACGGTGCAGGCCATCGCGGCGAAGCGCCTGGCGGCCATGCGGGAGAAGAAGGACGACGACGACGCTCCGGCACCCGGCAAGCCGCCGATGCACATGCCCGCGCCCGGTGCCGGTGAAGTCAAGGTGACGGTCTGCATTCCGACCGGGAAGTGAAACCGTGAACACGTCGCAACTTGCCGCCTACATGCGCAGAATCATCGACGATCCAGGAGTCGTCGGCTTCCCGTATTCGCTCCAGGGCACGTTTCTGGAGATCGCCTACTACGAGTGGCGCGCGTACTGCCCCGAGGAGATGTTCGAGGTCGAGTTCCAGCCGCCGCTTCTGGCCGGTGCCTTCCAGCTGGACCTGGAAAACGTCATCTTTGGCGACGCCGCCAACTTGTGGGTCGCGGTCACTGCCTACGTCCTGGGCGACCACGTCCGCACCGCGGCCGGCAACGTCTACGAATGCACGACCGCCGGCACGTCGGGAGCGGTCAACCCGGTCGGCACCGGCAGCGCCATCGCGGACGGCACCGTGATCTGGGCCTTCATCGGCACCAACGGCCTTGTGCGCGCGCAACGCTTCACCCGGGTCATTTCGGTGGACGCCACGACCGGCAACCTGCTGACGGTGTTTCAGCCGGCGTCGAGCTTTGAGAACCTGGGGCAGATCAGCGGCTCCGGCCCCGCGTTGGCGTCGAACAAGACGTACTCGGCGCGGTGGTGGCTCGACGGCTACGTGCTGCGGTTCAACGTGCCGGTCACGGGCACCATCAAGATCTGGTACATGCCGGACCAGGAAATCAACTGGGCCGCTGCCGTCCAGCCCGGAGCCAACCAGTTCATCAAGGGGCCGGCGCAGTTCCACGACATCATCGCGTTGCTGGCGTCGCAGCAGTACAAGATCAAGGAGGGGCGCGCGAACCCGGCGCTCGACGACCAACTTGCGCGGAAGCTGGCGATGATGGAGCGGTTCTTTGCTCAGACCCGGAGCGGTCGCGGCTCGCGGTATGTGCAGGACGAGCGGTGGCGCTGACCATGCAGACGCTGACCATCATCGTCGCCGTCGCGGCGGCAATGCTCGCGTTTCTGGGTGTCTGGCTGTGGGCGAGGTGAGCCGGTGTCCACTGTTGACCGCCAAGTTGACCTGACGCCGACGAAGGGCATGGACCTGCGGATGCTGACCCGCGAGGCCGGCAGCCCGTACATGCAGAACCTGCTGCGCCCGCGCCCAGGCGACCTGCCAGTGCGCGCAGGCTTCGGCCTTGTGCGCGAGTACGGCACCACGCTCAACGCGGGTCGCGTTCCGGCGAGCGGAATAAGCACGGACACGTCACCGTTCGGGCTCGGGCGCTGCATCGGCGCGACGCACGTTCGGACGGCCTGGGGGACCGACCAGATCCTCGCCATCCACACGCTCCTGTCGTTCACCGGCAACCTGCGCTGGACGTCGAACACGGGCGACGATGTCTACGGCCAGCGCGCGGTGTTCCTGGCTGGCGTCGTCGCCATCGTCCACGACTTGCACACCGGGCGCTTTTCCGAGGTCGTGCTGCACGAGCAGGACACTCAAGAGGTGGACCTGAGCGTGGTGTTCCCGAACTACTCCACGCGCTTTGACGACAACCGCTCGCGCTGGGTCAAGGTGACGCGCGAGCCGAAGTGGGCGTTGTTCGCGCCGCTGCACTCGGCGGACGTCGGCGTTGAGCAGTTCAACGTCGTCGTCACCATCGACGGCTTGGGGCAGTGGACCTATCGCCCGATCGACGCGCCGCGCATCGGCAACAAGCAGATGGACAGCCTGGACTGGACCGTGCTGGGGCCGAACATGGGCGAGGACGGGTGGTTCTCGCCGCTGTCGCTCGCCAACGGGCTTTCGCCGCCCGCAGACGGCATTGCCTTTCTGAGGCCGGGCGAGTTGGGCGTCGTGACGGCGATGACGACCTTCAACGGCGACCGCATCGTCTACGGGTCGGGCAACGACATCTGGTTCTCGGACCCGCGACTGCCGCAAGCCATCGCCGTCGACAACGTCTACTCGCTGCCGACGCCGGACCCGATCACGCTCCTGGCCCCGGTCCGCAGCATGATCTTCGTCGCGACCCAAGGCGGCCAGTGCTGGGTCTACCAGCCGGCGCTGACGGGCAACCAGGACACGGGCGTCTTGACGGCACTGTCGCGGTCGGATGGCTGCATCTGGCCGCAAGCCGGGTGCGTGGGCGGCAACGGCGTGTTCTTCGTCGCGGACGGCGGGGTGTACTTCTACGGCGGCGGCGTGACCCTGGAATGGCTGTCGGAGCCGATCGACAGGCTGTGGAGCGATCCGCAGTCCTTGGCGCTTCCATTGACGGATTTCTACACCAAGCAGGGCATCACGGCGATGGAGTCGGTGCAGTTGCCGGCGCAGTTCGACATCCGCGAGCAGATGCGGACGGCGCGGTTGGCCTGGGACGACGACAAGAAGACGCTCTACTGCTCGTGCGACGACGTGACCTTGTGCTGGACGCAGGGCTTTGGCTGGAGCGTGTGGCTCTACCAGACCCACGCGGGCGACAGTCGGAGCGTGAGTGGCGCGGCGAACGTGACGGCACCGACGCTGGTGCCGATCCGCGAGGACCTGTACCTGCTGGGCGGCCCTGACGCCATGTTCTACGACCGGCCCGAGGACAGCGCACTCCACGAGGCGGTGACGGACAAGTCGTGCTACCTGCTCAAGTTGGGTCGCGGCGGAGCGGTGGACCGCAGCATGTGCGCGCAGCCGTCGAAGTTTGACGCCTGGGCGTTCACGCTCGCCGGCTACATCGTGCCGGGCGACGTGGTGCGCCTCACCATCAACGCGGTCAACTACGACTACACGGTGCTGGAAGGCGACGACTTCACTGCCATCTACGCCGCGAGCGCGGGCGCGGCGGCAGCCGATCCGCTGTACGACGCGATCTCGTGGGAGTACGGCGCCGGCATCATCGCCAAGACGGCCGGCGACATGGCCATCGCGGTTTCGGCCAGCGTCGTCGCGCCAGGCGTCGGCACCTACACGGCGACCCGCGTTCAGGACGGCGCGGAGCCCGATGTGGTCGACGCGGACCTGGAGGACGAGCGCCAACCGATCGGCGGCTACGTCAAGTTCGAGGCCGTGGGTGCGCCCACCACGGACGACGGCGCGCTGTTCGTTGGACCGCCCATCGTGTTGCCGATCGGCTACGTCTGGCCGGGCGCCATCACGGGCGAGACGGTGCAGACGTACTGGTGGCCGGTGAAGTTCGCGGGCACGAGCGGGTTTGCCGGGTCGCCTCCGAGTATCTGGAGTCTGGAGTTCAGCTTCGACAACGACCTGTGGCAGCCGATCTGCACGACAGCGACAGTTGGCGAGTTCGGCTTTGTGCTGCCGAGCGAGCGGCTGGCGTCGGAGGCCGGCTACCAACGCGGGGCACCTGACGCAACGCATCATGTATGGGTGACCCTGGTTGGCGTACCTGACCCCAATGGCGACACAGTGGAAATTGCCTTCAACGGCAACACCCCACCGGCCGGGACGTGGACGACGCAGCCGAACCTGAACACGAGCGTCATCGGCCCTGACACCTTGCTCTACCTGGGCTTCCGCTACTTGGGCGAGGACCCGGCGCAGACGGCGATCTTCCCGAAGTCGGCGCTGTGGCTGTACCCGGAAGTGACGGAGGCGATCTCAGGAACCGGGGCTGCACAGTTCAGCATTGCCTCCTACTTCTGGCAGTCCGGTCGCTACCCGACCCAACAGGCTGAATTGGCGGGCAAGCAGCAAGCGGTGGACTGGGTGGTCAAGACGCGCGAGGTCGAGGACGGCGGCAACCAAGTCCGGTGCCAAGGCGTGTTCGTGACCGCGATGAGCCTGGGCAACGGCGAGGACGACGTGGTGCCGCTTTGGCGGTACGGCCCGCTCAACACGGCGACGTCGACCGACTGGCGCGACTACTCGGCGCAAGCCCTCGACTTCAACAGCGTGCCGCCGGGCAACAGCGAGACGAACGGGATCGACGTGTACCCGCGCCTGACGCCGGTTGGCTCGCCGTATGCGGACCCGGTTGCCAACACCTTCGACAACCAGAGCAAGTGGGGTTCGTTGGCGTCTCCGGCTCACGGCAACGTGCTGATTGGCGACCCGGCGACGGACACGCTGGCGACGACGGACGGCAGCCAGGGCGTGCGCGTGTCGGTCATGCTGCACGGGACGATGAACGCTCCGGGCGAGGGGTTGCGGCTCGGGCGGATCGCGGCGGTGCTGCGGCGCATGGGTCTGGCGCAGAGGTGGCGGTGATGCCGACGACCCAGGAGATTGCAGCGCAGCGCCTCCGGTTTGCCAACTTGACCAAGGCAACCGACCAGTTGTGGGAGGAAGCAACCGCCAAGTACGGGGCGGACGAGATGAAGTGGCCCGAAGCGGTGCAGGCCAAGATGTACGACGACGAAGGCGGGCTCGGGTCCATGTTTTTGCAGCAAGGCGACATGCCGGCGTTTCGAGCCTTCATGGTGCGGGAGGGGCGGTCGCCGCCGGGCGAAGCGTGGGAAAAAGCAGACGGAACCGACATGGCCATTGAGGCGCGAACTGGCACCCCCATGGATTTGACGCCGGTTCAGCAACCTGTCATGCAACGTTCGGCAGCACCTGCAAAAACCACGCCACCAGCAGCCGCCCCGCTCCGGTTGCCGAATCGGAGCTTCGGTTCCGCAACCGGAACGCGGCATACGCCGTTGCAGCAGGAGATCGCCCGCCAGCGCCTCGCGAAGATGATCGACGACTTCGCCTCACAGCCAGCAGCCGAACCGTTGCCCAAGCCAGTTCGCAAGCCGCCCGCGCCATCCGTTGACCTCCCCGATGACCCGAACCGTACGGGGGACCGCTGATGGCCCGCCCCGCCGTCGAACTGACCGCCGCGACCGACAAGGAAGGCTTGCTGGAGGCGGAGAACCGCCGCAAGCGCGAGCAGGCGTTCGCGAGCATCCTGGCGCTGGCGCCACGTGGCGTCGGCCTCGGCATCGCCGCTGGCATCCTCGGCCCCGGAACCTACCGCGGCGGCACCGTGGCGGACGGCGCGAGGATCGACGGCATCGGCTGGCCGGTCGTGGACGGCCAGGTGACGTTCGCTGGCAACGCCATGGTGCGCGGCGTGGTGTTCAAGCAGGCCATCGTGTGCCCGACCGATGCCGTGGTGCAGTTCGTTGGCTGCGTGTTTCTGGAGCCGTTCACGCTGGTAGGCAACCCTCGCGTGGCTTGCTCCGGGTGTCGATTTGACGGGACGGCCAACATCAACAACGCTGCCGGCGCGGCGATCGACGTCGCCATTGCCGGCGGCACGCACACCAACGGCGTCGCTCACGTCAATGTCACGAGCCCCGGGGGGGAAACGACGTGAAGTCCAACCGCCTCGTCCCCTGGCAGTTTTCGCCGGGTCTCACAGTCGACGCCACGCGAATTGAAGCGTCATTGCGGGAACTTGCGCGCCTGTTCGACGACGTGCCAGCGGACCTTGTGCAGCGTCGGTGGTCGCCGTCGCCGCTGGTGTGGGGCCTCTTGCCGGCGCAGTTTGCCAACCCGGTCGACGACACCTCCACTGCCGGCCGTTTGCCGTGGATGCGCGAGAACAGCAAGGACTCGAACGCGAGCTTGCAGTTGATTCCAGCCGGCGACTTTTCCAATCCGTTCCGCGTCAAGTCCAACGTGGTCGGGACCGGAACTGCTGGCCACGAATTGGAGACCCGCGCCGACCTGTTGACGTGGGAAGTCTCCATCCTGGCCACGCACCCGATGATCATTGGCGATCTGACGGTCATGGCGGACGCTTCCGGTGCGCCCTACGACAACGACTGGATCGTGACGGCAACCAACGCGCCGACGACGGACTACACGCTGCAAGTGGGGCTGTCGGACGCCTGGGACCTGGAGAACCGCAAGAAGCTGCGCCAAGCGTCCCTGGTCTACCAGACGCCTTCGGACGGCTTTGCGTTCTCGGCTGCTGCCGCTGGCGCCGACACCGTGATTCCAGCCTACTCGACCGGCGAGTTCCAGGGCTTCGGCGTCTGGTGCTGCCCGCTGGTGCTGGTTCCGGCCGGCGCTCGCGTGTTCTTTCAGTGGACGATCCCGTGGTACGATGCGCCGGTCCCGACGTCCTGGGGTGAGACCCCGTGGCGCCGCAACGCCTGGAGCCTTTCGACTCGCATTTGGAGCCCGACGCGCTGATGGCGAAAACGACCCAGTGCCCTGTAACTCGCTATGCGCGCGGCGTAAAGCTGACGCTGGACCACGTCGTCGGCGAGGACGTCAACCACGCCCTGGACGCCATGCAGTCAGCCGCCGCGTCCGCTGGCCTGCGAGATACGGTGGAGGAGCGCGGCGTCAGCAAGCACGCATGGATTCTGCCGTGGGTCGGTGCCGCGGGCGTCCAGGACGATGCGCCGGGCGCGTTCTGGCCGTTCACGCTGCCGCCGTTCCAGCAGGATTTCGTCTACTCCAGCGGGACGGCTGGCGACTACGCGAACCTCGTGGACCCGGAGTACCGCAACACGCTGGTGGAACTGTGCATTTCGCTCGACCAAATGGCTGAAAGGTTTGCTGTTGTCGGACCGTGCAGCAGTACAACGCAGGGCAGTCTGACCGACGCCGACATGAACCGCTACGACATGACGGTGCGCCTCTTGGAGCGCGACCCGAGTTGCATCGTCGGTGCGACCGGCGACACCAACAGCTTCCGGGAACTGCTGAAGTTCGAGATCGACGGCGTGGTGGCGTTCGGCACCGGCGAGCCCAACACGGCGTTGTCGCGGACCAACCCGCTCGTGGTCAGCGACCTGAACGTCACGCTCCAGCCGTACAAGGTCTACATCTGGCAGGTGAACTGTCCGGGTCTGTTCGACGCGGCAGCCTTGGGCACAAAGGACGTGGTGACGGTGACTTGCACGGTTGCGGGCGCGGCCGGCGACACGGCACGCATCACCATCGGCGCCACGAACTACGACTACGTGGTGGTGGGTGGCGACACGGCGGCCATGATCATGACGGCACTGGTGGCGCTTATCGACCCCGCCGACCCGATCTACAACGCCATTCGCGTCGGTGCCGTCATCACGCTCACATCGAAGTCGTCGCACCTTTCGGCCGTCGTCGTGGCATCCTTCATCCCTGGCGCCCCTGGCACCTTCACGAACGTCCACACGACGACCGGCGTCCCGGGCACGGTCGAGTTCCTGTCGCTGGTTTCGCTCAACCTCATGGGCACGATGCTGTCGCCGTTGACCCAGCGGGACGAGACGTTCGACTCCCAGCAGATCCAGAACATCCCGGAGAACCACGACGGCAGCCACGTCGGCTACGCCATCCCGAAGACCGACCCGGCAGGCGGCGCCGTCATCACCGGCACCGACGTCCAAGAGAACCTGCTGCACGGCTTCGACCGCGCCTTGCGACAGCGTGCGGCCAGCGGCTACGGCCAAGGCTACGGCGCGCTCGGCAACGACATGCAGGCGTCGGACATCAACCCGAAGGAACTGCTGCTCAACGACTCGCACTACCAGATGATCGTGGTGCCGTTCTGGAGCGGGCAGTACCGGGAGAGCGTGCGCGTGCGCGACTTGCCGGAAGCCGGACTGCCGTTCACTTCGGCACCGTGGGCCGTCGACACCGACGACCGCCGCGTCATTCCGGTGCCGGAAGGGTTCGTGCTGCACCATGCGTTCGCGGTCTGGAACGGCTACAGCCCCAAGACCACGGTGCATCCGTTTCGCACGGCGCACGGGTCGTTTCCTGACTCGGCCATCGCGACGACGTACTTGCAAGAGGTCAACATCGCGCTCAACACCGGCTGGCGCGGCGACGACTACCTGTACCAGCAGGTCGCGTACCTCAAGTGGTCGGCGGCGCTCGTGGGGGCGTTCAATTACGACGACTTCCTCATCGACGAGTTCCGCGCCAAGGTCGCTGGCACGTTCTGCCCGACGTACCGGATGCTCCAGATTCCGATTGTGCATCCGGTCGGACCGCCGCTGTGGGACGACCACTCGTGGAAGGAGAGCGGTGTGCCGTTCTTCATGGGCAAGTCGAACACGCTGACCGCGAACCGTGCTGACTGCGGCACGCTGCCGTCTGCGTTCGGTGGTGGCGCGTTGCACGTCCCGACCACGCTGGGGCGCGAGAACACGCTGGAGATCCGCTGGCTCAAGAACTTCGGGTCGCTGGTCAACCTTGGCAACGAAGACGTGCTCGTGGGACAAGGTGGCGAGTTCGTGATCCTGCTTGGCAAGCAGACCCTTGGCGGATAGGCTATCGCCCCGGAGGACTCCATGGCAGACGCGACCGTGCCCGCCGAGAAGCCGCTGACTGCGGCGGACATCAAGGCGCTGAACAACCAAGAGATGGCGAAAACGCGTTTGGGGCTCCTGCGCCAGGCCGAGAGCGCCGAGAAGGGCGTCGCCGCTGTCGGGGAAGCCGAGAAGGGCGCGATGGGCGGACTGCAAGCGCGGTCGGGCCAGATTGGCGCGGCGCAGCGGGCGCGAGGTGGTGGCGGCTCGCTTGCTGGTGCCCGGCAGTCGGCGTTGTCGCGGGGCATTGCGGAAGGCGAGTTGCGCGGCGAGTTCGCGGGCAAGCGACAGGCGGCAGAGGATCGGGCCGCGCAGGCACAGACGGATCTGTCGACGTCGAATGTGAAGTTGAACAACGCGCTGTTGGCTGACCTTGAGGCCGTCAAGGGGATCTACGACGACCTGGTGTCGGACTACGACACCAAGTACACGGCGAAGATGGTCGTGGTGACAGACACGGACCGCAAGAAGATCGAGGCAGACATCCGGCGCAAATACGCCGGTTCCGATGCTGCAACGCAGGCAGAAGCGGCCCGCTTCATCCAGGACATGAACGCCGGCAAGCTCGACGCTGCCGGCTCCATCGACGCCGCTCCGGGCGGTCTCCTCGGCGACATCGTCGACTGGTTCTAGGAGAGGCAATGCCGCGAATTTCCTACGCCTCGCAGTATTCCCCGGTGGTCAGCGCCGACACGGACGTGTTCTTTCCGGAGCGGCTGTCGCGTCCGGCGCGGCCGATGCCGAACGCGGCGGCGGACACCCGTGACCGCGTGGTTGCGGTTGGCGACATCATCAAGACCGTGGCCGACTCGCCGCTGACGAAGTTGCTCCTGCGCGCTGGCGATGCCGGGGTGTCGAAGCTCCAGCAGATTGCGGCCGAGCGCAAGGCGGCGCAGGAGAAGGAACGCGAGGGCGGCTACGAGGGCGCGGAGACCGGGGCGACCGACGTGGCTGCCTGGGATGCGCCCGCTCCCACGACGGCACCAGCGGCTCCGGCTGCGCCGGCAGGGACCCCGCCGCCGGTCATGTGGTCGGCAGAGCAGGCAACGAAAATGCCAGCCTATCGCGGTGGAACCGGACGCCCCGCGACCGCCGACGAACGTGGGGAGTTCAGCCGCATTGGCTCCCCTGGCAGCGACTACTCGACGGCGTGGGACGAACGCAACACGGCAACGCCCAACAATGTGAATCCGCAGCCCGGCCTCGACTGGTCCGGCACGCGGGACCAGCACTTCGACCCGGAACTGGCGCACCGCATGGCCGGCAGCGGGGCGTCGGCCGGCATCCCGAACGAGTACGTCGGCGCGAACTTGCCGGCGCAGACGTTGGGCAAAGGACACCCCGCGGGTCCGGTGTCGTTCCCTGCCCAGGACCCCGCGGTGACGGCCGGAGTGGGCGACCGCGCCGCTTCCGAAGCGCTCCTGCGCGACGTGGGCGGCGGGATGCTGGAGCAGCAGGGAGCCATGCAGCGGATCGCCGCTGAACGGCTGGCGAAGCAGCGTGGCGTTCCGACTCCCGCGACGGCCGCACCAGTTGCCCCGCCGGACCAGGACGTTGCGTTGCTGGACCGCTTGGCCCCGGCGTTGCGGAGCGTGACAGGGGGGCGGACCCAGACGTCACCGCAAGATGCGCTCGTGGCCGACGCGGCAGCCCAGCAGGCATCGGAACTGGACTGGTCCGGCACCAAGGACCAGCAGCCACCCGTTTCGGAACCTGCTCAGGCACCGACGACGGCAGCCCCCGCAGTGACCGCGCCTCAACCGCCCGCAGGACCGGCCGCGGCGCCCGCCCCGAAATCCACTGCGGCACCAGGCAAGCGCACGTTGGGGGAACTTGGCGAGCCGGAGTTGCTGAAACTCCAGCAGCGCGTGCAGCGGCAGGCAGACCGCGCCGTGTCGCCCGAGGAGAAGCGGCTGTGGGAAGGCCGGCTTGGCGACGTGGCGACGGAGATGCAGCATCGCCAGGACCAGACCTCGCTGGAGACGCCCGCGCGCCTCACGCCGGAACGACTGTGGGAACGCGCGCGCCAGGCCGGAACGTCAGAGGACCAGGCGAAGGTGCTGGCGGCAATCGAGACCGCGGACCTTCCGGTGCGCGACTTCGGGGACCTGTTCGGCAACGCGCGGCAAGAGCGGGCGATGGAGCAGGCGCGGTCGCTGTTTCCGTCGGCGCCGAAGCGGACGGTTGAGGAGCAGGCGGCGGATGCGTTGCTGGCCCGGACGCGGGCGAACAAGATGCTGGAGGAAAGCGGGTTGTTGAAGGAGAAGACGACGACGGAGAGGGAAGGACGCGAACCGAAGATCGCAGACGTCAAGGCTGGAACCGGCCTCAAGAACGCGCAGGCGCACAAGACCGCCGCGACCACGGACCCGGAAGTCGGCCGGCTGACCGCCATGGCGAAGGACGCGGACTCTCGCCGTGCGGAACGTGACGCGCTGCTCGCGGGCAAGCAGAACCTGCAAGGTGCCGACGTCACGCTCAAGACGGCGCAGGCCAACGCCGCAAACGCTCGCGCCAAGGTGCTGCAACTGCGGCGTGGTGGCGCGAAACAGAACGACCCGCGCATCCTCAAGCTGGTGCAGGACGCTGAGGCGGCGGACCTGAAGGCTGCCGACGCGGTGGACGACGACGTGGCCAAGGCCGTCGCCGCCGCCATCGACGACGAGCAGCGCCTGCTGGATGCGGCGACCAAGGTGCCCAAGGTCGAAGGCGACGTGCCGGCTGAGATCACTGCCGTCCTGGAGAGCGAGGACGCCGGCAAGGTGGAGAAGCAGGAGGCTGCCCGCCGCCTGAAGACATGGCAAGACGCCAAGCGGGAGTGGGATGGGGCCAAGACCATCATTGACCGCAACCAGGGCGACGCCTCGCAGATCGGTAAGTTGACGGGCAAGCAGGCCAAACTACAGGCAGACCGTGACGCGAGGCGGAAAGAGGTCAAGAAGGTCTACGCCGATGCCAAGACGGCGGGGCAGAAGATCCTGTTCAAGCGGGCCGGCGTGCCTGCTTCGGGCTCACCGGGCACCGCGCCTCTCCCTCCGGTGACGTTCAACGGCCAAGTGGTCCCTGAGGGCGGCGAGTTCGAGTCTGACGGCAAGCGCTACCGTGTGGTGAACGGCAAGCGTCAGCGGATCCGGTAGCCATGACTCCACAGGAACTGCTGAGGGTGCGCGAGAAAGAGGCTGAGGCCGAAGCCGACGCGGACTTCGAGTTCGAGCAGGCCCAAGCCGTCGCCCCCAACGGCACCCCTGCTGCACCTGCACCGCCTGCACAGACCACCCCGACCGACATCGCCCAAGCTGCCGCCCCGCAGTTGAACGCGCTGGCCACCCTGGTCGCACCGCCGCGCACCCGCACTCAAGGACCGGCGCGCGTGGCACCACCGCCACCTGCACCGGAACCCGAACCGCTTGACCCGATTCCACCGACGCCAGCCGAGCCCGCGGAGTTCCAGACCGGCACCGTCGACCTTCCCGGCGAGGCGATGCAGACGACGGTGCAGAAGCCGCTTGAGGCGGCGCGGACGGAGAAACCGGGACCCCGCGACGTCGTGCCCCGCTCGCAACTGCTGGCCAACGTGTTCCAGGGCGGTTTCGCAGGCGTGCCAGTCGGCGCGATGAAGGCGATCCTCGGGGACAGCAAATTCACCCGTGGCGTCGACATCATGCGCCTGCTAGCGGCGGCGCAGGACGCTGACCCGGTGCAGAAGCAGCGGATCCTGGCGCAGATGAAGCAGTTGGGCGCGGGCATCGAGCGACTGCCAGAAATAGCGGATTGGAACGCGGCGGACGAAGGGATCTACGACGTCTCGACGGATCCGGTTGCGGGCATGACCGACGAAACCATGCGGCCAGCACCGCCCCGACGCGGGACCGGCATCGGCGGACCACTGGAACGCGTCACCCAGGCGGCAGAAGTGCAGCGCGTCGAGCGTCAGAAGCGCGCGCTGGACGGCGACACCGCTGACAACGCCGGGCGTGGCGTCCGCAACACCGTGACCGACGCGCTGGACAACCTGGGCGGCTTGCTCGTGTTGATGAACGAGGTGGCCGGCGTCGTCATGGTGGAGCGCGGCGAGCGTCCCGAGGAGCGGATGTCTAGGCTGTCCCAGGAGATGATCGAAGGCGGTCTCGGCAGCACGGCGGACTTGGCGCAGGGGCTCACGGACTTGTCGGCAAACTCGTTCCTGACGCATCCGCTAACAACGTGGCTGACGTTCGTGGATCCGCTGGTGCAGGCCGGGAAAGCCACGCCGTCGGTGGCGGCTCGCGCTGCCAAGATCGACGACGGCTTCCGGGAGTACGTTGTCACGCCGATCGTAGAGAACGTCGTCGACCGGGCACTCGGCGCTGGCGACAAGGCGACCGGCAAGGTGCGCCGGGAAGGCGTCGCTGACGTGTGGGACGAGGCCAAGGCGTTCCTGAAGCGGCTCATCGTGGACGGCATCTACCAGATGGATCTGCGTGCAACTCGGCTCGTGGAGGGACTGATCCACGGACAAGAGGAGGCGGCGGCGACGATCCGGAACATGGGCGAAGTCATCGCGCGCCAAGTGGAACAGGGCCTCGTGAACCTGGACACGCCGGAACTGGAGCGGAAGTCGCTGGCGGTGGTGCCGCCGGGCGTGGTGTCGGAGGCGAAGGCTGGTGAGCGGGCGGTTGGCGCTGCGGAGACGGCTGCCGGGAAGATTGGCGGCCTGGCGGAAGCGGCGGACGTCACGGCGGGAGAGGCGAAGGGCGTCAAGGGTGCGGTCAACTGGCTCGGCAAGCAGGCGAACAAGGCGGAGCGCGGAATTGCTGGCGGGGCAGCCAAGGCGGCCGGTGCCATCGAGAAGGGCGCAGACGCTTTGGGGATGGACTCCGCGCGCCAGTACGACGCCGTCGACCGGATCGTGGATGCAGCGATGCCGCTGGTTGAGCGCATTCAGAAGATGGATTTGCCGCCGACGGCCCGAGCGCAAATCCTGGCATCCAAGGAGGCTGCGGCATTCGAGGTAGCGCGGGTCGAATACGCGAGAGTGGCGTCGCGCGCAGGCCAGAGGCTCGCATACACCAACGAGCCGTTGACCCCGGCGGCGCAGGATGCGCTGTTTGCCAAGTCGGAGCGCGGCCATGCCCGTGCCGATGCGGCGGGAGTGCGCGAGCAGAAGGCCCGTGACCTGCACGACGACCTTGGGGTGGCGGACGCGACCCTGCGCGACGCCAAGGGGATGGCCGCCGAAGCGGCGCGGGATCTGCCGCGCAAACTCAAGGCGTTTGAGAATGCCGCCGAAGCGTTGAAGCGCCACGCGGAAGCCGTTGTCGAGGGCGTCATGGCCGGCGGTGCCAAGGCTGCCACGGCAGGGCTCGGCCTCGTGGACGCCGCCCGCGCCATCGACGCCGACACCGCCGCCGGCATGACCCGCGAAGTCGCGTCGATCGCCAAGGGACAGGCCCGCGCCGCAGAGCGCCAAGCCGAGCGTGTCGCCGCCGAAGTCGAAGGTGCAGGTGAGCGTCCGCAAGTGGAAGCCGGCGACGTCTACGCACCGCCCGGCGAACTGCCACCGGGCGAGCGCGTCACGGCGCAGCAACCGGGCGCGGCGACGTTCGGCCAGCAGCAGTCGCTTGCCGACCTGTTCCCGACCGCGCCACGGGGAGCACTCGCGGATCTTGAGGCGGCGACGGCGCGGGCCTCGGAACTGAAGCGGGATGCGTTGGCGGCCGGGTTCCCGGAAGCGCAGGATCTGCCGCCCACGACGGCGCGCTTCCGTGGGCGTCCAACCGAGGGCGGCGCTGACGTGGGCGCACTCGGCGGCGCGGTGGAGGGGACGCCGATCCAGAAGGCAACCGCGCGATGGGGTCTGCCCGCCGACGCCACGCTGTACGACGTCGCACGCGCCGCCGCAGAGGACTTCAAGGACCGCGCTGTCGGCATGGGCAAGGAAGGCGGAATCCAGGGCACGCTGGAAGCGGAACTGCGTTTGCTTGGCGTTCCCGAGCCGGCTGTCGCACCGTCCGCTGGCTGGTTCCTGGCGGAAGTCGAAGCCCGCGACCACGCCAAACGGCTCGCAGTGCCGCACGGGGCCATCCACCGGCCGCCACCCGAAGTCATGCAGTTCGACGTCAACGACGACGGCACCCTGACGGAGACGCCGGAAGCGCAGCGGTTGCGTGCGGCGACGGCAGACGCCGACCTGCCGGAGCCGGGACCGGCGCGGCGAGCGCTGCAAGAGTCCCGCGAGATGGCGGACCGTCGCGTGGTCGCAGAGGCACCGAAGCCGTACCGGACCGACAACGCCGTGGTCAACGCCGCGCTCGACAAGATCGGTGCGGAAATGCGGAAGCACGGCTACTACGCCGACCTGACGACGCCAGGCCGCAACGTGGCGACGGAGCCCATGCGCCTTGCGGACTTCACGCCGCAGAAGTTCGTCGAGGTCAAGGACGCGGAACTGCGCCGCCTGACCGCCGAGCGCATCCAGCAGCAACTCTTGGACCCGCTGGTCCCGGACTCGACGCAACTGATGCAGGTGCCGGTAGTGCGAAACGCCGCGCTGACCGCCATCGCCCGCAACGCGCGCAAGGCAGGCATGAGCGCCGCCGCGATCGGCAAACTCAAGGGCGAGTTCGCGCACCAGTTGTCGGCTCCGAAGCGCGAGGCGGTCGGCTCCAAGCAGCGGTTCGTCGAGTTCAAGTACCGCGGCGAGCCGATCTGGACGCGAGCCGACTACGCGAAGCTCCAGGATTCGCTGCCGAAGTCGCGTGTCCAGCAGGCCCAGGCCAAGCGCATCCGGGAACTGGCCAACGAAGCAGCCGACACGGCATCGGTCTACGGCCAACTCCAAGAATACAACGCCGAGGTCAACCGCTTCCGCCGCACGCCCAAGGGCGAGACGTTGACTGCCACCCTGGGCGACGTCTTCGGGTACGCCAAGGAGGTCGCGTGGCGCGTGCTGGGGGAGGCCGGCGAACTCATGCCGCAGATGATGCCGTTCTCCGGCGTCGGGGTGGCGGCGGCCATGCGGACGAACGCGGCGGACTGGTCGGCGCAGTTGAGGGTGCCGGAAGCCGCCGTCAAGCAGTTGGCAGGGCGGCTGGAGGGGTTCAAGGCGCTCAAGGAAACGCCGCTCCAGAAGGGCTGGGCCGAAGTCTGGAAGGACACGTTCCGGTCGGTCGAGCCGGAGACGTTCTTCGACAACATCTACGTCAAGCCGTCGGTCGTGTCGTCGCTCCAGGCTGACTTCTTCATGCGGACGGCGGGGCGGTCGCTGTGGGGACCGATTGGTATCGTGACGGCGCTCGCGGCCAGGTCCAAGGCCGGCGTCGTCGCGGAGAACCTGAAGACGCTCCTGTTCAACAACCTGTCCAACATTGCGCTCGACATCGTGACCGAAGCCAACCCGACGGCCAGCGTGAGCGACCCACTGTTCGCGGCGTGGATGCTCAAGGCCCACCTCGACGGTCGCGGCAACATGCTGGGGGCTGCGGACCGTCAGATGATCGCGGCGATGGCCGACTCCGGGATCGTGCAGACGACGCAGGTGGCGCGCGACATCGGCGAAACGATGGTGTGGAAGCGGTTTGAGCAGACGGCTCCGGAGGCGGCACGCAAATTTGCGGACGTGTCGGCGCGCACGAGCGGAAAGGCAGCCGCACCGTTTGAGGCTTTCTCGGATTTCGTCGACATGCAGCGTGACGCCTACTCGCAGTTGGGCGACGTGCCGTTCCGACTGGCGAAGGCGATGCGGACGTATCGCAACCTCGAAGGCTACTTCGACAAGATGGAGCCCGGGACGACGATCAAGGTTCCGACCGGGACCACCCACTACGCCGAGGTCAAGGCGTTGGGTGACGGCAACTTCGCCGTCGTCGAGGTCGCGGGGTCGCGTGCCACGCTGCCAGGCGACGAGGCGGTCTACCACCGCGACAGCCCGGAGTTGGCGCGCATCAAGGCGTTGGCTGGCAAGGTGGCGCAAGAGAAATTGTACTTTGATTACGGACGCATCGGGAACTTCGGCAAGTACCTGCGCGGCGGCGGTCCGCTGTCGCTGCTCAGCGGCATCTTCTCGTGGTTTTTCAAGGCGGCGGACGTGCCGGGCATCAAGCGCGGTCTCGTTCAGGAGGCGCTGTCCGGACCGCAGCAGTACGAGACGACGTCGCGGGCCGTGGCAGCGGAGCAGGCGCAGCAGCGGTTGGCCATCGCCTACAAGCGCGCGGTCGCCGCGGCGTCGATCCGGGGCGCGACCCAGGACGACCGGCAGCAGCGGGAATTGCGGCAACTGTTCTCGTTTCAGCCGGAGATGGAGGGCGCGTACCTCACCGCCAGCACGCACCCGTGGCATGCCAACGTGCGCGACGTGATGCCGCTCATGTGGGCGTCCCCGAGCGCGGCGGTTGCGGGTGGGTTGGAAGGCATCGCAAACTCGCTGGCGTTCGGGCACTTGTTCGACGACCCGGTGCAACTGCGGGCGATGCTGCGACCGAGCGCGGATGCGCTGGCATCGGCGGCGACCGGCGAGGACGATCCGGTCGTGGCGAAGGCGAAACTCAAGGCCATGGGTCCGGCAGCCGCAGCGGAACTGCTGCGACCGGTGAAGGAACGCCAGGCACGGGCGCGGGCGCAACTGACCCGGTACGCGCTGGGCCGAGACTTCAACGTCGAGAAGGCCATCAACCTGACGGGGCTCGGCGGTGCGCCGATCCTGAACATCCTGTCGCGGATGAAGGAGTCTGCGGCTGGCGGGCGCAAATACTCGGCGTCGGACGCCACCCGCGACTTCGCCAAGCAGATGTTCGGGGCCAACGTCACGGCGCTCCAGAACGTCGCGGCCGGCGCGCTGGGTGAGGCTGGCATCGACAGCGCCGCATCGTGGTCGACCTACGGGCACAAGCAGGCGCGGCAGGGCTTCAAGTCAGGCGAGATGGGCGCAGACGAGGCGAACTTCGTGCGCTGGGCGGTCAAGGAACTAGCCGGTGTCGGCTACGCAGAGGTGCTGTATGCCGAGGGCGTCAACCCGGAGACCGGTGGTGCCCTGCGCGGACAACTGGTGAACTACCTCGTCCGCACCAAGATCGCCTTGAAAGACAGCCTGCTCAAAGAAGCCAAGGCGCAGGCGAGCCGTGGCGTCAAGGGCGCGCAGGCGAAGGTCGAGATCATCAACGACATCATCGACGACGAAATGGAAGCCCTGAAGAACACGATCGAGCGGCAGTTCCTGGCCATGCGCCGCAAGGCCACAGAGAGGGCGGTTGTCAAGCCAGCGCCCGCACAGTAGGATTCCCGCGCAGGAGGCGCCACCATGCCCGGACCCACACGTTCCCTGAAAGCCGGTATCACGCCGGATCTGCGGAAGGTCATCGACTCCGCCCTCGCCGCCAACAGCGACCCGATTACGCTGGGCGACGACACCGGCGCGCTGAGCCTGGCCGCGCTCGGGCAGTACGCGGCCATCGACTGCATCGCGGACGCTGCGGTCGCCGGTAGTTCCTTCGACCTCGACGTGTGGTGGTGGTACGCCGTCGCCGGCCTCTACGTCCACGATGACGTGATCGGCACTGTGTCCGTGACGGAGGCTGGCGGCACGTCGGCGTTCCCCATCCTGAACACGCCGCGCTACCCGTGCGCGGACGGCGTCTACATCGAGGTCTCGAACTTCGTGGGCGTCGGGGCCACGGCCGACGTCTGGCTGGCGGGGCGACAGGAGAACAACTGATGGCCGGGCGCACCGACCCGTTTGCCCCGATGCCCAAGACCGGCGGCTCGTTCATTGGCGCTGTCATCTCGACGCCCGTGGCGCTCACCGATGCCGCGACAATCGCCACGAACGCCGCGCTCGGCAACGTGTTCACCGTCACGCTCGCCGGCAACCGCACGCTCGGCGCACCCACGAACGCAGTGGCTGGGCAGCAGGCGACGTGGCTTGTGACCCAGGACGGCGTGGGCGGGCGCACCTTGAACGTCGCCAACGCGGCTTTCCTGTGGCCGGGCGGCGTGGAGCCGGTGCTGTCCACGGGTGCCGGCGACAAAGACGTGTTTTCCGGCATCTTCAACGGGACCGCGTGGCTGATGACGTTCGCCAAGGACTTCTCGTAGGAGGTCGTCGCAGTGTTCGGCCTCATCCAGACGATGGTGCAACCCGACAGCGTGATCATGGCCGCCAACCCGGTCATGTGGCTCGACGGTCGGCAGATCCCCGGAGCCAACGCGGCGGCCATCTCGACCACGCCCTGCCGTGGGTCGGCCGGCGTTCCGTTCGTGCAGGCGACGGGAGCCAGGCAGCCGACCGTCCAGCATCTGACGAACCGGAGCGTGGTGCGCTTCGACGGCACCAACGACTGCCTGACGACGACCGCGCTCAGCCTCGTGGTGCCGGCCGTGACCCTGTTGGCCGTGCTCCAGAACAACTCGGCCGGTGCCGGCGTGATCATGGAGACGTCGGCCGCGTATTTCAGCAACGTCGGGGCGTTCGCGTTCTTCGCCAACCTCGACGCGGCCGGCGCGGGCACGGCGAGCAAGACGTTTTGCGGCCTGCACCTCGGCAACGTCGGCATCTGCCTGTCGTCCACGACGCCGACCTACGCGACCACGGTTTGCGCGGGGATGCGGAGCGACTTCAGCCAGGCGGCAGCGTCTGAGGTGCTGATGCGGGTCGACGACGCGGCCCCGGCACAATCCGGCATCAGCGCCGCGAACACCGGCGTCACGCACGGCAACTACGTCGTCAACGTCGGGGCGCGCAACAACGGGGCGTCGAACCGCATCTCGGCCGACGTCGCGCAACTCGTGTTGTTCGCCAGCAACCTCAGCGCCGCGACCTACACCGCCGTCGACCGGGCGTTGCGGGACATTACGGGGGTGGCTTGATGCGAACGACCGCAGACTGGCTAGCCTTCGCGGCAATCGGCCTCACGATCCTCGGCGGCGCGGCGCTGATGGGCGGGCGGCTCTCGGCGCTGGAGACAAAGGTCGACGCGGCGGACAAGAAGCTGGACGGCCTGGTGGCGGCGGTTGACGCGATTGCGCCTCGGACGGTTCGGATGCCGGCGGCTCCGGCGGGTCGGACGGTGCAGGCTGGGATGGGGGCGCCGTGAAACTCCAAGACGTCATTGACCGCGCCCTGGCTGCTGACAAGACGCCGTGCGACTACCGCATGGGTGCCGGCGTCAAGAGCGCGAAGGCCCCGGTGCCGTGGGCGCCGTTCTCCGTCGAGGGGCACTTCTTCCCGCGCGGCTGCGACTGTTCGGCGTTCGCCTGCTGGGCTTCCGGCGTCGACAAGTACGACGGCGAGGCCAAGTGCTGGTATGGCACCGACCGCATCTTCGACGACGCGCAGGGCAAGCAGCGCCGGTTCCGCCGCCTCGCCTCGCCTGTGCCCAGCTGCCTCGTGGTCTACCCAGGCTACGACAAGGGCGGCAAGCGGCGCGCTGGTCACGTCGGCGTCGTCCTAGACCCCGGCCGGCACTTCATCATCGACTGCGCGGACAGCCCCGACGACGATGCGGGCGGCGTGGGCGACGGCATCACGCAGCGGGTCGCCAACTTCTTCTGGGATCCGAAGCCGGCGTTTCGCAAGCCGGCGATCTTCGTCGTTGCCGTCCACCTTGAGGACGCGCCAAGGGGTTGACCATGCGCTACCTGCTCCCCGTCCTGTTCGCCATCCTCGCCGGGTGCAGCAAGCCCGCGCCGGAGGTTCCCGATGTCGACGCTGAGGACGTACATCCCGCGGCCGAGGTCGACCAGTTGGAGACGCCCCTGGACGTCACCGCAGCAGTTGCCGGACCCGACGATTCAACGGCTGCGGGAGGAGGCTGAGGATGGTCGACCTGAGCCGCCACCCGTACGACCGCCCGATGCACGAACAGAGGACGGTGAGGGTGCTGGCCGTGATCGCGGGCGTTGAGGCTCTGGCGATCGCGTTGCAGCACGCACCCGTCGGCGTCACGATCCACCCGTTGATCCCGTACCTCGCGCACGTCGCGGGCTTCGTGGCGTCGGCTGTCGGGCTGGCGATCCGGGGCAAGGACACCCACGCCGTCAGACTCGCGACCGGGCAGCACAAGGCGCAGCGGTCCGTGGCGAAGCCGGACACGGTGACGACGCGCAAGGGCGGCAAGCTGTGACCCGCGACCAGATGATCGAGCTGGCGGCGTCGGCGTTCTGCCTCGTGGCGTTCCTGGCGCTCCTGGCGGTGGCGCTGTCGGGGTGCGGCCCCGTCTGGCCCCAGGTGTGCGTGGCCGACGAGAAGGGCATCGCGTGCCGGTGCAGCGAGATCCGCTTGCAACTGGTCGACCATCCGACAAAGCCCGAGCCCGCCGGTCAAGCGCGCATCCTGTGCGATGGCGAGCCGCTGCCGGTCTACGCCGATGGCGACACCTCAACCGTGTTGCCGAGGAAGCGTCCATGAGCAAGCCCGCACCGACGCTCGACGACGTGGCCGCCTGGCTGGCTACCCTGCTCGCGGCAGAGGTCGGCATCCCTCCCGTGCTGGCGACGGCTGCGGCGCATCTTGTCGTCGAGGAACTGGGCGAACTCAACCGGCGTGCGTGCGAGGTGCATGTCCACGCTCACACGGTGGTCGTCGAGGATCTTCGCGGGCTTGCGGCGCGGGAGCAGGGCTAGGCTCCGGATCCACGTATGCCGCCTTCGCCGCCGCCTGCATCAAAGGCACCGTGCGCTCGCGTTCCAGTTGCACGCAACGCGCGTGAAGGCGTTCGATCTGCGCCGCCATCGCGACCATCCCGTCGCGCAGTACAGGGACGGGATCGATGCCTTGGTGTTCAGCGGCGTCAACCGCCTGGACGATGCGGTGGAACAGGACCGAGTTGCGGTATTGGTGCTGCGCTTCATCGCCTTCGATCAGCCTGCGCGATAGTGGTCCGTTCATCTTGAGCCTCCAGCGTCCAGCATCTTTCTCAATGCCAGCACTTGCGATTGTGCCTTGCGGCAGCACTTCCGGCAAAGCCACCCGTTGGTCTCCGGGTTGCACTGCCGCGCACCGCACCCCAAACAGTGCCTCAGCGACGACGCGCGCATCGGGTGTGTGGTGGTCACGGTTTCTTCTCCGGCGTGATCTCGCCCATGCCCAGCGGTCCAGGGTCCGGCTGCGGCAACGGGCCGTCTGTCATCAGTCGCCGCAGTTCAATGCGGACTTCCTCGGAAATCTCGTCTGCGACCGGGCGCAGTAGCCTAGCCGTCCCCAGTTCGTAGATGGCTCGGCCGGACAAGACTGGACGGCCGCGGCTGGCTTCATGCACGCCGGTCATGTCGAGCACGGCCGCGCGCAACGCCTGCTCCGCCGCCAGTTCGTATGCCGGCTTGGGCGGCGCTGGCCACCGCTCCGGCTCCACGTCCACGACAGCCACCTTGGCAGCGTCGTCGTCTCTCAAGTCGGCCAGCACCATCGCCTTGTAGATCGCCCTGCCAGCGGTCACCAGCGGGTCGGGTGCCAGCACCTTGACCGCCGCATCCTTCTGCGGCTGCTCCGGGGTCAGACGCAGCGGACGCCACGGTTTCATGTTGGGATCGTAGCCGACCTTCTCGCCTTTCCGGCTATCCAGCGCATCGAGCGGAACGTCCCCCGCTTTGACGACGAAGCTATCCGCCGCCACCTTGGGCACGAACTCCAGCGAGCAGTCCACGCAGAGCCAGCGCGAGCTCCACCCACCGTCAGGGTGTTCACGCGGCTGGTAGGTCACGCGACTGTGCGCGCAGCATTCACCGTTCATCTTGAGCCTCCACCCGGCGCAGGCCTCGCGGGCAACCCGTCCGTCGTCGACAGCACGGCCATGACGTTTGCGGCGGCGGTCGTGATGCGGTGGCCTTGCAAGTCCATGTTCGCCAGCAGGTTTACGCCACGGGTGACCCGGACATCCAACATCGCCCGCCAGACGCCGTTCCGGTCAAAGCCGCCGCTGCGCGTCCAGTGCTCGACCGTTCCCTCCACGCCGTCGATGAGGCGCACGCGGCGCCAGTTGCAGTGCGGGGCGGTCATGGCTCCCCATCCTTCTGTGGCCGGCGTCCCGGACACCCGATCGACCGCTTCATCACTTCAGCGCGACCTTCAACGTCGTTTGCGTGGCGCTCGTTGCACCACCGGCACGACCAGAACAGCCGACCGGGGCTCAGGTTCCACCAGTGCTTCTTGTGGTTCGGCGGCACCCAACCGAGAGGCGGGGCACCACTCGACCGAAACGGCAGAACCGTTACTGCGTCTCCCGTTCGGCTCATGGCTCCCCCTTCGTCGGCACGACGCTGCACGCGCGGGCCAGTTTGTTCCAGCCTTGCGCCGTGTACTCCGCCTCCAGCCGGTCGAGGCGCTGGTCGGCGGAGAGGCGGGGGGGCTTCGGGTGCGGCGGCATCCCCAGGTGCTGCGCGGGCCAATGCGGCCATCCGCCGCGCTCGATCTCGGCCTTCAGGTCCGCGAAGAACTGCTCGACGTGCGATGGCTCCGGCGGTGCAGGGGTTGCCGTCGTCGCACGGACGGGGGCAAGCGGGCAGTCTGGCTCGCACGTCACCCAGCCGCACACCGCGCAGTGCTCGCGGGCATCCCCGTTTTCGAGGGCTTGCGCGTCAGCCAGGAGCGAGCCGTCCGCGACCATTGCTGCGAAGTTCTGCCACTCCGCCACCTTCCGCAGCGTTGCGGCGATCACGGCGACCCTTTCCTTGCTGTCCATGCGAACCCTCCAATCTCACTGGACCGTTGCCCCGTCGTCAGGTCCGTCCTGCGCGCGGGGTGGCGGTTACTGGCCGACGTTGGCGAGCCAGCGCAGTGCGCGCCGCCACCATGCCGGCTTGTCGTAGTCCGCGACCAGCGCCAGCAGAATCACCTCAGCCTCTTCCTGCTGAATTTGGAGGAAGCCAGTGCTGCGGCCCGCGTGCCAGGAATGCCCGCGGTGGCATCCGCGAGCCACCTGCCACGTCGCGCTGCCACTGTCGAAGTCGTCCACAACCGCGGCCCCGCCAGACCGTGCATGGTTGCGGATCCAAAAGCCGATCTGCCCCTCCGCCCACAACTCATGATTGTCGTCCGCGCTCCCCCGCAGGACGTAGCTCCATTTATCGCGCCACTTGCTCGCCATCTCTCTCCTCCCGCCCGTGTCGCTGGGCCAGCGGTGTCTATTCCCCGCGCCGCAGCCGGAACGCGGCCGGCAACATCCGCAGTGCGTCAGCGTAGCCCGCCGCCTCCCGATAGTCGCAGCCGCGCTTGACGGCCCATTCCGTCAGGTCGTTGCGAAGCCTCAGCAGCCCGCAGCCTTGGCAGACCTCGCGGCCGACACTGCGCCGGGCGACGAAATGGTGCGGCGTCACCTTGAAGTTGAAGCCTGCCATCTACTTCCCCCCGCCGCCGTCAGCGGGCTTGACCAGCCCCCGCAGCCGCGCGTTCTCCGCCGTCAGCCGGTCGCACTCGTCGAGCAGGGCGCGGACGTCAGCGGCCATGCGACCGTCGCGCGGGTACAGGCCCTCGTAGCTCGCGTCGATCTCTACGCCACGACAGTCGCCCAGCATCGCCTCGCGGGTCCGCAGCGCGAGGGTGGCGGGCGGTTCCGGCAACGCCAACGGAAGCCAGCCGTTGCCGGCGCACGCCAGGCACACGGGCACGCCGGCTGTCGTGGTGACCGGGCTGCTCCCGGTGCCGTGGCAGGACGGGCAGAGGCGGCGGTCAATCAGCATGGGGTGCCTCGATGCCGTGGGCAGCCAGGGCAGCGCGGGCGATGGCCTCGGCGCGGGTGCGGTGCCACTTGTCGATGGGCGGTGCCACTTCGGCACACACCCAGCCCCAGACGTCATGGCCGGTTCGGCGTCCACAGACTAGGCTGTGTCCCGGCATCAGCCCGAGCAGCACGCCCAGGGTTGCGTTGTCGTCGAGGTTCGGGCCGTTGGCGATGGCGAGGTCCATCGACTCGCACTCGTTCTCAAAGCTCGCGAACTCGCGCACGCAGTCGACGCGGTCGTTGCCCAGCATCCGCCACAGCAGCCCGCTATCCGGGTCACGGCACGCCGCCCCCGGCTGTTTCCACGGGATGCCGGCGTCTGCGATCTGGCGGGCGAGGGCTTGCAGTTCAGGGTTCACGGTTTGCCTCCCGCCTTGAAAGCGGCCAGGGCGGCGGCCAGCGTGTCGTGGTCGCAATGCTGGTCCCTCTCGTAGTAGTAGGTCGCCCACACCTGCACCGCCTGGACGACCGCGAGGGCCAGACGCAGCGCCTCTCGCAGTTCCGCGACCTTGGTCGTCGTGTGGTAGTCGCGGAACTCCCGCAACGGGTCGCCGGAGAGGCGGTCTGGTTGGGCTGCGGCCTCGCTCTCCGCGAGCAGCTTCGTGGCGTCGTCGACCGTCATGGCGTGGGCTCCTTGGCGTCGAGGATGGCGAGGACGCGGACGGCCAGCGGATCGCGCGGTTCCGGCAACGGTCGCCAATGCGTGACGTCGGTGTGCCCGTAACTGCGCCGGCCGACGTGGTACCAGCCCAGACCGGGGTTGACCGTGCCGTCGCCGTCGTGGTCATCGTGGTCGTAGCACCCGGTCGCTTCCGCGCCGTCTGCCGTGCGGATGCCCACCAGCCCGTCGTAGTCTGGCGGTGGGTCGGCGGGTCGCCACGGGAGCGGGGCGGGTTTGGCTACCTCCTCCCGCACGGCAGCGAGGGTGGCGCGCAGGCCGGTCACGGTGTCGTCCATCGCGGAGATGAGCGCGATCGACTCCGCCCGCACCGCCGCCAGCGTGGCACGGAGCGCCGCCAGGTCTGCCGCGTTGGCCAGGGCGACGTCTGCGCCGGGGCCGACTGCATACCGACCGCACGGGATCGGCTTGCCGTCCAGGCCGATGCCGCGCGGGGTCTGGCAACTGTTCTGCTCGGTCACGCAGGTGCCGTGGACTGGACACCAGCTCCCTGCCCTAACGAGCAGCTTCTTGGCGTCGTCGAGCGTCATGTTGTCTCCTTCTTCGCGACCGGCAGTTCCCGACCGAATGGCAGATGCTTCCAATGCGTGCCCCTAACTATGCCGCGAACATGCCCGGTACGAATTCCGTACATTTCCGCCAATTGTTTTGTGCTAAACCCATTCTTTCGCTTTTCGCGTATTGCCAACACCTTAGCGGCGGTCAATTTCGCCATGCCATGTCGCTCTCCTTTGCTCGGAACGGTCGAACGTCTCCCCTTCTCTGTCATGTCTCTCATGTTGTCGGCTGGCGTACCCAGGAACAGATGCGCGGGGTTGCAGCAGGGCGGGTTGTCGCAGCGATGGCAGGCGCAGAGCCCGTGCAAGTGGGCGCGGTTTGCCAGCATCCACGCAAGCCTATGTGCCTGCATCTTCACGCGGCGCCACATTAGTTGCCCGTATCCCGGTCCCCCTCTGTATCCAGTCCACGGCCAGCAGGCATCAGGCCCACCGCTGCGGTCTACCTTGCTCCAGAACCTAGCGGTATCCTTGGCCGTCCAGCGGGGAATCGGCTCAAAATCCATCCCGCCTTCCGCATTCGGCACGCCAGCGCCGTCGCCGCTTCCTTGCTGATGCCGAGCGCTGCCGCCACTTCCGCCAGACTGTTCGCGCTGTTCCATGTCTCTGCCACCTTTGCGTAGTCGCGCACTTGCGCCTCCTGTTGGCGTATCATAGGCGAACCGTTGGCGTTGTCAAGCGGCCCCCTTAGGCGGGGCTAACATCGCCAGAAGCCGCGCGGCCTCAGCACGGATGGCCGACGCGAGGGCGGTCAGCGCTTCTTCCGCCGTGTCCGCGATCGTCTCATGCGAGCAGACCGGACCCCAGTAGTGCCAACCGCCGACGGCCATCTGGAAAACCTGCGCGTCGGGCTCGCCGTCGGAGCCCAGAACCTCCACGCGGTCGCCCACTTGCCGCCACTCCACGCCCGGCACGATGCGGCGGGCGGTATCCAGCAGGGTCTCGCTCATGGTGACTCCTTGCCCATCGCCGCTTCCAGGCTGTCCAGCAGCGCGTTGGCGGCGGCGTCCATGGCGCGGGCCAGCGGGACCAGATCGGCCACGGTGTCGGCGTCCCCGCGTTGCTCGTACCAGCCCGACACGCGGGTCAGGACGAAGCCGTAGGTCTCCCAGACCGTCCACGCCAAGCCATCGCCAGTGTCGGTTTCCCACTGGTCGCCGTCCTGCGTCCACTCGCCCTCGCAGATCGCCTGCAAGGCTGCATCCAGGTCGGTCGGGGTCGCGCTCATGGGGTTGCCTCCTGCGCCAGCACCGCCAGAATCTCATCCGCCAGCGCCTGGCACCGCGCGGCCGGAACGAACGTCGCATCCTCACTGTTCCGGGGTGACTCCAGCGCCCAGCCGCCCGGTCTGGCATACGCGGCGCATCGTCGGAACTCGGCGCTCTGCCCGGACTTGATGGCCCTGGCGATGGCCACCATCTCCGCCGCCGTGCCTTCGATGTCAGCGGCCCCGATTCGACACGACAGCATGAAGCGCGAGACACCGGGGCCAACGTCCTCCAGCCACGCCTTGCCGTCGTGAACCTTGCGCTCGATGGTGTACCAGTCGCCCATGTTGTCGCTCTTCTTGAGCGTCAGTTCTTCGTCCAGCATCTAGACCTCCTGCGACTTGACCGCCGCCTCGACCTCGGGGGCGACCTTCGCCTCCCAGCACGGCCACACCTCGCCAGCATCCAACGCGGCAGACCAGTGCCCGTGCGACTTCTCGCGCTCCGGCGTGTCCCAGGGCCGCGCAGGGTTGTCGCACACGCCGGTCGTGTCGTCGGGGTCGTCGCGGTTCATGTCGACAACCGCGCTCCAGTGGCGGCAGGTTCCGCAGTTGCGGGCGGTCAAGTCGGGGGCGACGTAGGGAACCGGCGCGGGCGGGACGTAGGGCGCACGGGGCGGCGGTGGCGGTTCCGGCAGCGGGCGCCAGCGCTCGGGCGGATGCTCGGGCGACTCCAGACCGCCTACGCCGTCGAACACGCCCCACACGACACCTTGCTCCGGGTTGTCGCATTCGAGCGCCATCAGCACCGGCACTCCGCCGCGCCACCCAAGCACCAAGTCGCCGACGGGCGGCCTCTCGTGCCGGGTCCACCGCCAGCCACGACCGTTCAACGCCGCGACGATGAACTTGCCGAGCGCCAGCGTGCCGCTCAGGTCGGGGTCGTCGCACACGTCCGAAGCGTGCGCGTGGTCGGTCGTCAGCCACACGTCGCCGCTGTCGCTGTCGCCAAGGTGCGCGAGCGGCCAGTCGGAACCGTGGCCTTTGCCCTCGGCGTCCACCTTCTGGCCCTGCGGAATCACGAGCAATCGTACCTGCGCCATCCTACCCTCCCTCTCCCGCAGCCAGGCGATCCTGCAATTCACCCGATGATCACGTCGGTTGCCATCCTCGCAGCCAACCAAGATGCCAGCGGCGGCTTGCCCGCCTCCAGCCACGTCTGGCGCTTGTCCCGGTTCGCCTGCCACACGTCGCCGGCACTCAGCAGGTCGTCGATTTGGCAGCGCAGGGCCTTGGCGAACTTGTGCAGCCGGGTGAGCCCACAGCCGATCTCGTAGTTCTCGATGCGGCAGATCGCCTGCGCCCCGGACGGCGGCTTGTAGCCCATCCGCTGCGCCAGTTCCGGCTGGCTCAGGCCGGCACCCACGCGCAGCAGCATCAGGTGCCACGGGTCGCAGCGCCGTCGCTGGTCTGCACGCGCCAGCAGCAGGGTTTCCGGGTCGATCGTCACAGGGCTTCCAGGCGATCGGCTGCGGTCACGGCGACGGCGAGCGCAGCCCGAGCGTGCCCCGTGGCGAGCCCGATTGCGCCCGCCTTGCGCTTCGTGGTCGCCTTGACGTCGCTGCCCTCGCCGTGAAGCAGCACCAGCGCGGCCCAGACGCCGGCATCGTTTCGCACCAGCACCGCGCCATGCGTCAGGTTGGCCAGCGTCTTGCGGACCTCGTAGCGGTAGAGTTCGAGGACTTGGCATCTGAAACTGTATGCCAGAATCTGGACCAACCGCCCGGTGATGTAGCCGCAATCGACCATCTGCGGGCGAGTCGGGCCTTGCCCTTTCGGGCGTTCAATGGCCATCGCGAACTTGATGCCGATCAGCGCCTCGAAGACGTATGGCGTCAACTCCCAGCCCCAGAACTCACCGGCCGCAAGCACACGTTTGGCGGTCGAGTCGTAGACGCACCAACCCGACGTCACGCCGGGGTCGACGGCGAGGATGATCACGACGCCCCCATCGCGCAGTCGTAGCATTTTGAGTCTCCGTCCAGCGACGGCACGGCAGACCCGCAGACCCGGCAGACCGGCGACGACGATGCGGACCCGTCCAGGGCGAACGCTTTGCCGGCTTCCGCGACTTCTTCGGCAGCGGACTGGCGCGGGGCGGTCGCGGCGGTTTGCGGGGCTTGGCGGGGCTCCTGCTGCGCCGGCACCTTGGCCTTGCCGACGCCCAGCGTCTCGGCCAGCGCGTCCACGGCACTCGGCTGCGGTTGATGCTCCAGCGCCTTCGGGACCGGGGCATCGTCGCTGCGCCGCTGCGGGTCGTTCTCCAGCACCCGATCCTCCAGCGCCACGACGTCGGCAATGCGCGCCTCCAGCGTGGTCTCGATGCTGATGACGCGCCGCGCCCAGGCGTCCCGCAGCACGGTCTTGTAGGCCTGCTCCGCGTACCAGAGCCGCCAGACACCCGGCTTGTCGTACTTGTCCTTGTCCGGCGTCTGCGAGCATTCGCGCGCAAACTCCACTTTCTGCGCGGGCACGAAGTGGTAGCCGATCTCGCCGGTCGTGTACTCGATCTTGAGGTAGCCGCCGCGCAGCCCGGTCGCGCCGTCCTTGCCGTCGGCCGGGTGGCAGAACGTGCGCCCGCTGGCGAACGGGTCGAAACGGTGGACCAGTTCGCCGGTCACTTCGTCCCACTCAAACTCGTCGCTGACGTGAACCAGCTTCGGCGTGACGCGCTTGATGCCGGGTTGCCGCTCCATGAGGAACTTGAGCCCCTGCCACTGCGGCATCACCGTGCAGACGCCCTTGCGCGGAATCAGCGCGACGTGGCTGTGGTGCTTGCCGGGCAGCAGGCCCATCTGCGCGCAGACGAGGAACGCCGACAGGACCGACGCCGGCTCGCAGTCGGCCAGAATCGGGTCGCGCGCCGCCAGCACGCATTGCGCGCGGAAGGTCGCGGCGTCGATGTAGCCGGCCAGTGCGCCGACGATTTGCCGCTCGACGTCCGGGTTGCCGAGCCAGCGGTCGATGCTGCCGCTCAGGGTTTTGGGTTCCCGTGTCGCCTGGATTGCGCCTTGCTGCGTCATTTGCCCTCCTTGCGTGCGAACAGCCGCGGATACCGCGATGCCGCGCCTTGCTTCTGGCAGGCTTCCCAGGCCTCTGGGAACTCCGCCTTGAGCCGTTCCTGGTCCAGCAGCTTGCGGCCGCCGACGTTGACGATCGTGCATTTCCAGGCGTCGGCCAGCAGCGCGCCTGACTCGCCGGCAGCGGCCATCAACTCGTTCTTGAGCAGCGCCGCCTCGGCGTCCAGCGCCTTCGCCGCCTCGTTCACTTCGGCCAGCCGCGCAATCTTCGCCGCCTCGTCCGCCGTCGCAGCCCGCGCAGGGGCTGCCAAGGTCGGATAGGCGCGGTACAGGTGGCGGCGACACGCATCCGAGCCGTCGATCTCCGGCACCTTGCCTTCCACGAGGTGCAGCCGCGTCCACTCGCACAGACGGTCGCGCAGCGCGTCCTCCACGTCCCTGCGCCGACGAATCTCGTAGACCTCGGGCGCGTGCATGAGGTCGCGCAGGCGGCTCACGATGCTGGTCTCGGTGACGTCGCACACGGCAAGCTGAACGAGCGCCTGGACCAAGTATTCGCGCGGAATCTGGTCAGTCCCCGGCTCGCCCCAGCCGTCCGCGAACGCCGAGGTCTTGCCCTCGTACAGCGCCGTCGAGTCGCCCTTGAAGCGAAAGGCACCGTCAGGACGAACGGCCACGCCGGGCCAGTCGGCGCGCACGAACGCCGGCTCCGCCAGCTTCGGGCCAGCCTCCACGGCTTCGACGTCGAGGATGTCCGCCACCCACTCGCGCACGCCGGCCTCCAGGTAGTTGCCGCGCGCCATCGGGACGGTCGTCGGTTGCTCCGGCTCCGCGCGGGCGGCGAACACGTCAAACGCGGTGCGGGTCGGGTGCAGCCCCAGCACAGCAGCACACTCGGACGCCCCGAGCAGGTAGCGCCGGTCAGCCGACTCAGCGCGTGGAAGTGTTGCCAGGATTCCCATAGTAGCCTCCGTTGTCGTGCAATGGAACAGTGCGGGTCAGGGTCAGGTTGCAGGTGTCGCTCATGGCGTCGGCTCCTTCGCGGTCAGGCTGGCGGCGGAAACGCCAAGTGCGGCGGCGATGCGTTCCAGGGTCGCCTGCGAACAGCCGATCCTGCCGCATTCGATGCCGCTGATCTTCGCCTGCGCTCGCGTCTTTCGGGTGCCGATTTCCAGGCCGAGAGCTTCTTGCGACTTGGCAGCCGCCAAGCGAGCGGCCTTGAGCGCGGCGAGGTTCAGTGTCGGGGATGTGGTCATGCTTGCCTCCGGGTTGTCCTTGTAGCGTGTGAGTTAGTGGCTTGTCAACGCCTGTCGTAAAAGTTTCTGTCGCTTGCCGCCGCCGCTCGCGTTCAAGCCGTCGTCGCCACGTTGAACAGCGGCGCATCGCCACGGATCCGCGCCTCTGCCAGCGCCGCATACTCCGGGTTCAATTCGCAGCCGACGAACGCTCGCCCGCGTGCCAGTGCGACGACGCCGACCGTGCCGCTGCCGGCGAACGGGTCCAGGATCGTGTCGCCAGGCCGCGAGCCGGCGAGGATGCACGGCTCGACCAGTGCCTCCGGCATCGTGGCGAAGTGCGCGCCGTCGTAAGGCTGCGTGGCGATGGTCCAGACGTCGCGGCGGTTGCGGGTGTCCGTCACGGTCACGCTGGCGGCAGTGCCGTTCCCGCTGGCGGCAACTCGAGCGCCGTTTGCCTGACCCTTCGACAGCGACTTGTCGCCCAACACCACGACCTTTCCAGCGTGAATCGACCGCTCCGCAATCGCAGCCGCGTCGAAATAGTAGCTCGAGCTGGGGGACAACAGGAACAGGTACTCATGCGCCTTCGTGCAGCGGTCGGTCACGCTTTCCGGCATCGGGTTCGGCTTGTGCC
>CAYQBV010000002.1:0-48846 GCA_964415705.1 uncultured Chthoniobacter sp.
CCCCATCCCCAATCTTGCCAACCTCCAGCCCCGTCCCCGTTTTCCCCGCCCGCATCCATGTCTCCCACGCGCCTTGTCTTTTTCCGCCGCCTCGGCAGTTCGCTGGCGCTGTGGTCCGTCGCGCTCTGGATCATCTTTTCGGGCTACGAGCCAGGGTTCCTTTTCCTCATCACCACGCTCGGGATCGTGGGGCTGTGGGAGTTTTACACGATGCTCGATCACAAGCGGTTGCCGAACTTCAAGATGATCGGCATGTGGTGCGGCCTGCTCTTCAGTTGGGGCAGTTTCTATTACTTCAGCACGGTCGGGCCGGTGCAGTCCTACGACTTTGAAGTCGCGACGCTCGTCTTCTTTATGCTCGTGGTTTTTGGCCGGCAGATGTTCCAGAAGACGCGCGACATTTCGCCGCTGGAGACGATGGCCTACACCATCTTCGGCGTGCTCTACGTGGTGTGGCTCTTCGGGTTCGTGACGAAGATCGTCTATGTCATCCCGCGCGATCCGGTGACGCACCACGTCGGCGGCCATTTCTATGTGCTGTGGCTGATCGTGGTGACGAAGTTCAGCGACATGGGTGCCTACGTCACTGGCTCGCTGATTGGAAAGCATCCGCTCATCCCACACATCTCGCCGAAGAAAACGTGGGAGGGCTTTTTTGGTGCGCTCGTCTTTTCCACCGGCGGTGCCTGCGGCCTGCTCGCGCTGATGCCGGAGCAACTCAAATATTTGCAGCAAAGGGACGCGGTCATCCTCGGCCTCGTGCTGGGGTTCGCCGCGATCATCGGCGACCTCGCGGAGTCGATCATCAAGCGCAGTTGCGACCTGAAGGATTCCGGGAAATTCCTCCCCGGCATCGGCGGCGCGCTCGATCTCATCGACTCGATCCTCTTCACCGCGCCGCTGCTGTATTTCTACCTGCGCTTCGTCGTGGGGGTGTCATGAGAGGGCTCGCACAAAGGCCCAAAGGCACAAAGTTTTTGGGATTCGCTCCTCAGCTCTACCCCTTCGTGCCTTTGTGCCTTTGTGCGAGGCTCTCCGTCCCATGAGGAAACGCCGCGTCGTCATCCTCGGGGCCACCGGTTCCATCGGCGAGAGCGCACGGAAAGTCGCACGCGACATCCCCGAGCGGATGGAAATCGTCGGGATGTCCGCCCATTCCAACGCCGACAAACTCCACGCTGCGGCCAAGGATTTTCCCAACGCCAAACTCGCCATCTCGAGCGGCCCCGACGGTGTCGAGCGCCTCGTCGAACTCGCCACGCTGCCCGAGGCCGATCTCGTCCTCATCGCCATCGTCGGCACCGGCGGCCTGCGGCCTGCGCTCGCGGCGATTGAGGCGGGGAAAGACATCGCCGTGGCCAGCAAGGAAATCCTCGTCATGGCCGGCGAAGCCGTGATGACGGCCGCGCGCCGCAAGGGCGTGACGGTGCTGCCGGTGGACAGCGAACATAATGCCATCTTCCAGTGCCTGGAAGCGGCCAAGGATGAAGGCGGAAGGATGAAGAATGAATCGAGTGGGCCTGCGGCGCAGTCGGCTTCATCCCTCATCCCTCATCCTTCATCCTTTCCCTCCGTCCGGAGGCTGATCCTCACCGCCAGCGGCGGCCCGTTTCGCCAAATGCCCGCCGCGCAGCTCGCCAGCGTCACCGTCGAGCAGGCGCTGAAACATCCCACCTGGACGATGGGCGCGAAGATCACCATCGACTCCGCCACGCTCTTCAACAAAGGCCTCGAAATGATCGAAGCCCGCTGGCTTTTCGATGTCGAAATGGCCCGCGTGGAAGTCATCGTCCATCCGCAGTCCATCGTGCATTCCATGGTCGAGTTCATCGACAGCTCGGTGCTCGCGCAGCTCTCGACCACCGACATGTGCTTCCCCATCCAGTACGCCGTCACCTACCCCGAGCGCGTGCCGAATTCCCTCCCGCCGCTCGACTTCGCCAAACTCGCCCGGCTCGACTTCGAGGCCCCGCGCCTCGCCGATTTCCCCGCCCTCACCCTCGCCCGCGAAGCCGGCGAAACCGGCGGCACCCTCCCCGCCGTCCTCAACGCCGCCAACGAAATCGCCGTCGCCGCCTTTCTCGCGCGCCGCTGCAGCTTCCCCGCGATCTGGGAAACCGTCGCGCGCGTCATGGGCGAACACCGCTCCATTGCGGGCGCGGGCCTCGATGCTATCCTCTCCGCCGATTCCTGGGCGCGCACCCGCGCCGGCGAATTGCTCACGCAATAAATCCGAAATCCGAAACTCGAAATCCGAAACAAATTCCCAATGTCAGAAAACCGGAAAACCTCTCCCCGCGCGTCCGCTCTCCCCGGCCGTTTCTAAACTTTCCGTCCTTTCCGATTTGTTTCGGATTTCGACATTCGGATTTCGAATTTTCCCACTCCACTCATGGCTATCCTCAAAATCATCGGCATCCTTCTGGAGGTCGTTCTCCTTTTCAATCTGCTCATCGTCGTCCACGAACTCGGGCACTTTTTCGCGGCAAAATGGCGCGGCCTGGTCATCGAGGGCTTTGGCATCTGGTTTGGCAAACCGCTGTGGCAGAAAAAAATCAACGGCGTGAACTACAGCCTCGGCTGCATCCCGGCGGGCGGGTTTGTGAAACTGCCGCAGCTCATGGACTCCGCCATCGAGGGCGACAGCGAATACGCCGGCAAGGAACTGCCGCGCCTCAAGCCGCTCGACAAAATCATCGTCGCCTTCGCCGGGCCGCTCTTCAGTTTCGGGCTGGCGTGCGTGTTTGCGGTTTTGGTTTGGCAAATCGGCCGCCCGGTGAGCGAAGGCGAGCGCACCACGCAGATCGGCTACGTGCTGCCCGGCTCTCCGGCGGAGAAGGCCGGCCTGCAAGCCGGTGACATCATCAAGACCATCGACGGCACTCCCATCACCCGCTGGGGCGGACAGAGCGCGGGCAGCGTGACCTGGCGGATCGCCGGCGGCGAGGAGCCCACCGTGAAGCTCGAAATCCAGCGCGGCACCGAGACGAAAACCCTCGAAGTCACCCCAGAAGTCGAGGCGACCAAGTGGTATCAACGGCGCGGTTTGCGGGCCATCGGCATCGCCGGGACGAGCCGCCCGATGGTGTTGGAAATCAAGCCCGGCAGCGCGGCCGAGAAAGCCGGGTTCTTGCCGGGCGACGTGCTCGTCCGCGTCGGCGGCGAGCCCATCTTTTTCGAGAGCAGCATCGGCTCCTGGGCGAAAGACCATCCCGGCCAGCCCATCGTCATCACCGTCGAGCGTGGAGCGAAACGCGCCGACGGCACCATGCCAACCGTTGATCTCACCTTCGAGCCCCGCGGCATTCTCGTAGCGGTAGTGTTTCCGCGCAGCCCGGCGAGTGATGCTGGCTTGCTCGCGAAGGACCGCATCCTCGCCCTTGATGACCAGCCCGTGGCCTTTGGTGAGAGCTTCATTCCCTACATCAATGAGCGTCCAGGAAAGCCCGTCGCACTGACCATTGAGCGCGGTACCGAGAAGAAGACGCTGACCGTCACACCCGAGATTCCGATCGAAGGAGGCGGGGAAAAGCCAAAGCCCTCCATCGGCATCCAGATTGATCGCGCTGACGGCTTGGGCTTCGATCCGCGCGGCAAGATGTCGCCGGTCTTTCCCTCGCCCTACGAACAGATCGCCGAAGCGACGGGTATGATCATCGAGACGATGAAAAAGCTCAGCCCGACCTCGAAGAGCGGCATCAGTGTCCAGCACATGGGCGGGCCGGTGATGATGATGCGCGTGTACTATCTCCTCTTCGAAAGCCCGGAAGGCTGGCGGCTCGTGCTCTGGTTCAGCGTGGTCATCAATGTGAACCTCGCGATCATGAACATGCTGCCCATCCCGCCGCTCGACGGCAGCCACATCACCCTCGCGCTCATCGAAATGATCCGCGGACGTGCGCCCGGAGCGCGTACGCAAAAGATGGTCGAGTACGTGCAGATCGCCGGCACGTTTCTGGTCATCGGGTTCATGCTCTTTGTCACGGCCTTCGACGTGCAGGATGTCTTTGGCGGGAAGAAGCCGACGCTGCGCTTCCCTCCGCGTACGCCGGCAACCCAGGCCCCAGGCTAACTCGGGAGGCGTCTCATGCAGTACTGCGCGTCTCCTTTCCACTACCAGCGCCGCGCCGCCCGCGAGGTGCGCGTCGGCACCGTCGGCATCGGCGGGAGCAATCCCATCCGCGTGCAGTCGATGATCACCTGCGACACCATGGACACCGCGGCGAGCATCCAGCAGACGCTCGATCTCGCGGCGGTCGGGTGTGAAATCGTCCGCATCACCGCGCCGACAGTGAAGGACGCGGCGAACCTCCAGCACATCGTCGCCGGGCTGCGCGCGCGCGGCTGCAGCGTGCCGATCGTGGCCGACATCCATTTCAAACCCGAGGCCGCGCTGGAGGCCGCGAAGTGGGTCGAGAAAGTCCGCATCAACCCCGGCAACTACGCCGACTCGAAGAAATTCAAGATCGTCGAATACACCGACGCGCAATACGCCGCCGAACTGGAGCGCATCCGCGAGCGCTTCTCGCCGCTCGTCCTTTTCATGAAGGAGCACGGCCGCGCCATGCGCATCGGCACGAACCACGGCTCGCTCAGCGACCGCATTATGAACCGTTACGGCGACACCCCGCTCGGCATGGTCGAGAGCGCGCTCGAGTTCGCCCGCATTGCCCGCGACCTCGGCTACCACGAATTCATGTTCTCGATGAAATCGAGCAACCCGAAGGTCATGATCGAAGCCTACCGGCTGCTCGTGGCCCGGCTGGCTGAAGAGGATGCAAAGTATTCAGTATTCAGTGTTCAGTCTTCAGTCGCGGAAAGCGGGGACGAACGGAATCCACTGAACACTGACTCACTGAACACTGAACGCTGGAACTACCCCATCCACCTCGGCGTCACCGAAGCCGGTGACGGGGAAGACGGCCGCATCAAATCCGCGATCGGCATCGGCAGCCTGCTCAGCGACGGCATCGGCGACACCATCCGTGTCTCGCTCACCGAAGACAGCGTCCACGAGATCCCCGTGGCGCAAGCACTCGCCGCGCCCTTCAACGCCCGGCGCGACGCCAGCGCCGCCGAAATCGCCGCGCTCAACCCGCAGCTTTCCTACGATCCTTTCACCTACGCCCGCCGCGCCACCGGCCGCATCGAGCGCGACGGCGTGGCCCTCGCCGGCCAGGAACTCGTCCGCGTCGTCGTCCGCCAGGCCACCTTCGACAAAATCGCGCACAAGGTGAAGGCGATGGGCGACTACCAGCCGGAGATCATCCACGAAGCCGCGAACATCGCCGAGATCGACCCCCGCGACCTCGCGGCCTTCACCCAGATCAATGCCAGCGTCGGGCCGCAATTCGTCACCGTCCGCGATGGCCTGGATCTCCCGGTGATCGCCGCCTTTCGCCTCCTCGCCGCCCGGCTCGATCCGCGCCACCCGATCCTGCTGAAAGACACGCTGGTGCCTGCGACCGATCACCCATCACCGATCACCGATCACAACTTCCTGCCCACGCTCCTCACCGCCGCCACCAACATCGGCGCGCTGCTCTGCGACGGCATCGGCGACGCCGTTCTCGTGCAGGGCGAACCCGCACCCGGCCAGTCGCTCCGCCTCGCCTACAACGTCCTCCAAGCCGCCGGCACCCGCATTTTCAAAACCGACTACGTGGCCTGCCCGAGCTGCGGCCGCACGCTCTTCAACCTGCAAACCACCACCGCCAAAATCAAAGCCAGCACCGCGCATTTGAAAGGCGTGAAGATCGCCATCATGGGCTGCATCGTGAACGGCCCCGGCGAAATGGCCGACGCCGATTTCGGCTACGTCGGCGGTGCCCCCGGCAAGGTGAACCTCTACGTCGGCAAGACCCCGGTGAAGTTCAACATCCCCGAAGCCGAGGCGGTGGATCGGCTCCAGGACTTGATCCGCGAGCACGGCAAATGGGTCGATGCCCCGCTGCCGGTCGTCGCGGTCTGACACGCGCAACCGGAGACGTTCCGCCCCATGTTCCGCCCGCGCAAAAATGCACCGTCTCCGACGACATTCTCGGCGACTACGACGAACTCCCGCCACGCCACGCCAAAGCCTACCGCCGAGGCGGCGGCGTCCGGGACAAGTGGAGGCTGGTGCCTTTTGGGCGAGCCAACTTCGCCGCCGAACACCGCCGCCTCCAGCAGGAACGCCGCGCCGCCTTCCGCAAATACATCGCCGACGTGAACGAAGGCCGCTTCCCCGACCGTGGGCATCTGGTGGAAATGGAAGCGCCACTTCTCGATGAGGTGGTGCGGACGATCGGCGGCCTAGCCGGTAGCGAAGAGCCATGGCTAGTCTAACAAACTATCTGCGCCGCCATCCCTTTCCTGTGGTGGCTTGGTTTGATCGCGTGGTGGCGGTGTCTTTTGCATTCCCGGAAGACGTGCTCCGCTCATTGGTGCCGGAAGGTTTGGAGATCGACGACCATGCGGGCTTTGGATTTGTCACGGTGGCGATGGTCTGGACGAGGAATCTCCGGCCTGCCGGATTCCCCGCTTTCCTGGGACAGGATTTCTTCCTCGCCGGTTACCGCATCTTTACCCGGTTGAATGACGGCTCGCGCCGGCTTCGCGGCCTCCAGATCGTGCGCAGTGAAACGGATCAGCGTCGAATGGTGTGGCTGGGAAACCTGATGACGCATTACCGCTACCGCCACGTAAACGTGCGCATTCAAGAGGCCGCCGGGCAGACGAAGGTCGAAACATCGCTCGCCGACGGGACGCCCACGCTCGATCTGGGCTTCGCCGCCATGGACGATGCGGCACCGCTGCCGCCAGGATCACCATTCGGCGATTGGCGGACGGCGCGGAGGTTCGCGGGACCAATGCCTTTTACCTTCAGCGCTGAGAACGAAGATAAGTTCGTGGTCATCGAGGGCAGCCGCCAGGACTGGGTGCCCCGCCCTGTTTCGGTGACCCATTGGCGTGTCGGCCTTTTCGACGAGCCCCCCTTTCGCGACACGAAACCGATCCTCGCCAACGCGTTCGCGGTGCAGGGTGTTTCCTACCGCTGGAAACGCGGGCGGATGGTGCGTCCGGGAGGTGCGAATTGAGCACCCGTTCGCGCTGGCAGGGCATGACCGCGATCGCGCGATTCAACTGGCCATTCTACGCCGCCGCCGTCGTCGTCCTGCTGGCTTCGCTCGCCGGCCTGCTCTTCCTTTCGACCTTTGGCTCGAAGCTCGCCTGCGCTGCGGCCATGGTGGGTGCGGCTTATTTTTTGTTCGGATCACTCGGCGTTTCCCATCTCATTTACGACTGCTCTGATTTGTATCGCTGGCGCTGGCTGGATCGCGCGCTGGGTGGCGTGCCCCTTCATCGGGCGATCTTCTGCCATTCGGGTTTTGACGAAACTTCCACGGAACTGCGCACACGCCTCGCCAAGACCGAATGGCTTATCCTCGATCATTTCGACGCAGCGCGCATGACCGAGGCCTCGATTCGGAGGGCGCGGAACTTGTTTCCGCCCACCGCGGGCACGCTGTCGGCGGCATCCGATCAATGGCCAGTCGCAGAAAAAATTGCCGACATCGTGTTCGGCTTGCTGGCGATTCATGAGCTGAGGAGCGAACAGGAACGGAGCGCTTGGTTTTCCGAGGCGCGGAGATGTTTGCGGCCCGGCGGCCGGGTCGTGCTCGTCGAACACCTTCGCAACGTCGCCAACTTTCTCGCGTTCGGCCCCGGCTTTTTGCATTTCCATTCGCGAGAAAGCTGGCGGCGAGCTTGGGAGGTCGCCGGCTTTCGTGCGGCTGACGAATTTGGTGTGACACCGTGGGTGCGCGTCATCGTTCTCACTGCGTTATGATCGAGGCGCTCACGGTTCTGCTGCGGTTGGCCGGCGCGGGCCTGATCCTGCTCGCGATCCTGCACGTCCCCATCAGCCGGCACTTGAACTGGCGGACCGACGCGGCGCGGCTCACTCCCGTGAACGCCTCGATCTTTCACGTTCACAACTTCTTCATCTGCCTGATCCTCGTCATGATGGGCCTGCCGTGCGTTTTCGATCCGATGATCCTCCTCGAAAAATCGCGCGCTGGCGCATGGATCGCATGGTCCGCTGCGGCTTTCTGGGCGACCCGGCTCTATTTCCAGTGGTTCGTTTACGAGGCGGACCTGTGGCGCGGCAAGCAGCTCGAGACCGGCGTCCATTGGTGGTTCACCCTTGTCTGGACCGCGCTGGCGGCGCTTTTTGCGATCTGCGGATGTGTGCAGATGGGCTGGCTGGAGCTGGTGCCGTAAATTCAAGGCTGCGGTGCCCACAGCGCCCAGCGCCAGATCACGGCCAGGAAACCAAGATTGAGCGCCACCATCCCGATCGCGGAGATCAACAAATCGCCGGCGCGGATGATCTCCATCGTATTCATCCCGATGAGCGCCATGGTCTGGACTCCGGCGCATTCCATGCGGGCCAGGCCGGTGAAAACCCACCCGCCGAGCAAGACCTCCAGACATCCGATGGCTTTCGTCGCCGGGCGCGCGAACCTGTTCCCCAGCACTCTCCCGACGATCAACTGGTGCCGTGGAAGACCGTTGAAAATCTTGCTGTAGAGCCCGTGGAAGACCCAGACGCTTCCGATCAGAATTTGGGCGAGCGTTTCGAAGGTGGCGGATTGGAGGAAGGTCATGGCGAATCGTCGGTTGCGACAGCTTTAGCGATAAGCGGAAAGTTCGATTCGTTGACTTCGGGACGCTTCGTTGGGGAGTCCTGTCGGCGAAGCGGACCCACGAGCACTTTCCCCTTCCGGCCTCCGGGCGGCGCTGGTAGTCATCCCGGCCTTATGCAAACGCGCGAGTTTACCGAAGATGGGCTGCACATTCTCGCCATCGAGGGAGAGATCGACTTGGCGCGTTCGCCCGAACTCCGCGAAGTCCTGCACGCGCACGCCAAGGCGCGCCGGCCCGCGTTGATCGTGGATTTCAAAGGCGTGAGCTATGTGGATTCCTCCGGGCTCGCGACGCTCATCGAATATGTCCGCAAGGCGCAGGCGTATAGCGGCCGCTTCGCACTGGTGCATGTGAATGAGCGCGTGCAGACGATTTTCGACCTCGTGCGCCTGAGCGAGTTTCTCTCGATCTACCCGACGCTGACCGACGCCAAGACCGCGCTCCTCGCTCCCCCCGGCGCGTGAAAAGCTACCTCACGCTCAACGGCCAGATCCTCTACTGGACGCTGCTCGCGCCCTTCCGCGGCCAGCCTTTCAAGATCGGCGAAGTCTTTCGCCAGATGGTCGCGATCGGCGTCCGCGCACTGCCGATGGCGGCGCTCACGTCGTTCAGTATCGGGCTCACCATGGCCATGCAGGGAGCCGGCGCGTTGCGCAAAATGGGCGGGCTGAGCTACGTGCCGGACCTCGTCACGCTCTCGCTGCTGCGCGAACTCGGCCCGCTGATCGTCGCCGTCATCGTCATCGGCCGCAGCGGATCGGCGGTGACCGCGGAGCTGGGCACGATGAAGGTTTCCGAGGAGATCGAGGCGCTCGAAGTCATGGCCATCAACCCGATCCGCTTCCTCGTGGTCCCGCGCTTTCTCGCCATGATGGTCATGCTCCCGGTGCTCACGGTATTCGGCGATTGGATGGGCATGGTCGGCGGCTGGTCGGTCTGCCACTTCGCGCTGGATTTTGAAACCGCGGCCTACATCCACCGCTCGGTCACGCAGGCCCAGGCGTGGGATCTTTGGTCCGGGCTGATCAAAAGCGTCGTCTTCGCGTGGCTCATCATCACCATCGCCTGCCACAAAGGTCTGGCGGTGGAAGGCGGCGCGGAGGGCGTGGGCCAGGCGACCACGGATTCCGTCGTCTGGTCGCTGCTCATCATGCTCATTGCCAACGCCATTCTGACCGGCTTTTTCTTTTTCTCATGAGCGCCCCAGCCGAAAACACACCGGTCATCGAAGTCACCGACCTCGTGCGCGAATTCCACGGGCGCAAGGTGCTCAACGGCATTTCCTTCAAGGTGATGAAGGGCGACACCATGATCATCATGGGCGGCTCGGGGTGCGGAAAGTCCACGCTGCTGCGCCACGTCATCGGCTCCATGAAACCGACCAGCGGCTCGATCAAACTTTTCGGCGAGGAAATCACCAGCCTCGACGAAGCGGGGCTTTCCCGCATCCGCCGCCGCTTCGGCATGCTCTTTCAAAGCGGCGCGCTGCTCCAGTCCATGACCGTGGGCGAAAACGTGGCGCTGCCCATCGTCGAGCACAGCAAGCTCGACCCCGGGATCGTCGATCTCATGGTGAAATTGAAACTCGAGATGGTCGGCCTCACCGGCTTCGAGCACCTCAAGCCGGCCGAGATCAGCGGGGGCATGAAAAAGCGCGTGGGCCTAGCGCGCGCGCTGGCCCTCGATCCCGAGTTGCTGTTCAGCGACGAGCCGACCGCCGGCCTCGACCCGATCATGGTCAGCGTCGTGGACACTTTGACCAAGGACATGACCCGTAAACTCGGCGTCACCGCCGTCGTGGTCACGCACGACATGACCAGCGCCTTTCGCATCGGCACGCGCATGATCATGCTCGGCACCGGGCCGAACCAGGGGAAGATCATCGCCACCGGCACACCCGAGGAAATCCGCTCAAGTTCCAACGGTGAGGTCCAGCAGTTCATCAACGGCCTGCCCGACGGCCCGGTGCCGTTCAAGCTTTCCAAAGACGACTACGTCACCCGCCTCCTCGGTCATCCCCGTCTTAAGAAAAACGCGTTCACATGAAAAAGAACCTCACCGACTTCGTTGTCGCCTTCATCGTCATCATTGGCAGCATCGTGCTCGTCGCCGCCCTCGCGTTCACGCTCGGCGGCCGGCGCAGCGGAAAAAACGACCGCACCGTCGAGATCGACTTCGCCGACATCACGGGCATCCATTTGCACTCGGAAGTGCGCTACGCGGGCGCTCCCGCCGGGAGCATCACCGCCGTGCGCCTGCTCACTTTCGAGGAACGCCGCGCAGCCGGGAACGACGAACAGCAACGCAACGCCGTCCGCGTCACCGTCACCCTGAGCCCCGAGGTGCCGCCGCTGCCTGCCGATGTCCGCACCACGATCGGGTCCGACACTTTGCTCAGCGACAAATTCGTGGCGCTCACCGCCGGAACGCCGGACGGCCCGCCGCTCGCCGCGGGGGCGGTGCTGCAAGGCCAGGGCGGCGGCGGGCTGGACGCGCTGCTCGACCTTGGCCCGACGCTGAAGGCCGCCATCGAGAAAGTGCTCCCGCTTTTGAAAAAGACCGAAGTCGCCATTGATACCTTCAAGGACGGCATTGGCGACGCGCTCCCCAAAGTGTCGCAACTCGTGGTGGGCTTGAAAGGCACCTCCGACTCCGCCGACGCCGCGCTGAAGCGGCTCGACAAGCTGATCGACGACGCCGAAGAGCCGATCAAAGAAGACCTCGTGCTGCTCAAGAAACTGCTCATCCAGATCGAGCAGACGATGGGCTCCGCCGATCAGCTCCTCAGCCGCACGGACCGCAATCTCAATGGCCGCCTCCAGGAACTCAGCGTCGTTTTGGACAACCTGAAAGTCGTCTCCACCCACGCCAAGGCGCTGAGCCAACAGCTCGCCGAAAAACCCAACCGCATCATCTTCAGCGGAAAGAAGCAGAACCTCACGACCGAGGCGGAAATCCTCAAGAGCAGGAAGCCGGTGCCGGCGTTGAAACCGTGAGGCGGAGGAGCTGGAAACACGCCGCGTTCGCTCTGCTGATCGCAGCCCCTTGGGCGGTGGCAGCCGAAAGCACCCCTCCGGCAAAGGCCACACCCGCGCCAATGGGCAGCCGGCGCGATGAGCCGGTGGTTGATGTCGCGACGGAGATTCCGTCAATCGTCATCGAGCTGCGCTACGCGACCGCGCGCAACGTCACCGGCCAGCCGATTTATCCCGCCAAAGCGCGCTGCCTCGTGCGCCGGAGCGTAGCCGAGCGGCTGAAAAAGGTGCAGGCGGAATTGCAGTCGCAGAACGTGCGGCTGAAAATCTGGGACGCCTACCGGCCCGCTTGGGCGCAGCAGATTTTGTGGGATGCGGTGCGCAATCCCGAATACGTGGGCGAGCCGGCGCGGGGAGGATCGCTGCACGCCTACGGGGCGGGCGTGGATGTCACGCTGGTCGATGCCGAAGGCCGCGAACTGCTGATGCCGACGGACTTCGACGACTTCACGCCGGCGGCCAGTTGCCGGTATCGCGGCAAGAATCCGGTCATCGGGGCGAATCTGCGGACGCTCCAGCGGGCCATGTCCCGCGCCGGGTTCTGGGTGCTGCGCGATGAGTGGTGGCACTTCGTCTCCGAGGACGTGAAAAGCTTCGCGCCCGTGGATATGCCGCTGCTGGCGGAGCCGACAGTGGACCCACCCAAGCCATGAAAATCATCCGCTACCAATCGCCCGACGGCACGATCGGCTACGCGCGGCAAGACGCCGACGGCACGGCCACAAAGCTGCGCGGTGCGCTGGGGGAAAAGCTGGAGCCGACCGGCGAGCCGGCGGTGATCGCGAAGCTGCTCGCGCCGCTGGAGCCGCGGGCGCTGGTCTGCATCGGGTTGAATTACCGGCAGCACGCCGCAGAGACGAATGCGCCGCTGCCGAAGGTTCCGGTGGTCTTTTTCAAAAACCCGGCGTCGGTGCAAAATCCCAGCGACGCGATCGAGCTGCCGCGGTGGCTGGCGAGCGGGAAGGTGGATTACGAATGTGAACTCGCGGTGGTGATCGGGCGGCGGTGCAAGAATGTGTCGCGGGCCGCCGCGCTCGACTACGTGCTCGGCTACACCTGCGGCAACGACGTGAGCGCGCGCGACTGGCAGAAAGAGGGCGGCGGCTCGCAGTGGTGCCGGGGGAAGTCGTTCGACACCTTCTGCCCGCTCGGGCCGGTGCTCGTAACGCCGGAGGAAATCCCGAATCCCAACGCGCTCCGCATTTCGACCAAAGTGAACGGTGAGACACTGCAGGACTGCTCGACCGCCGACATGATTTTCGACGTGCCCGCGCTGCTCGAGTTTCTCAGCGGCTCGACCACGCTGCTCCCCGGCACGGTGATCCTCACCGGCACGCCGCACGGCGTCGGCATGGCGCGCACGCCGCCGCGGTGGTTGCAGCCGGGCGACACCGTCGCGGTGGAGATCGAAAAGATCGGCGTGCTGACGAATCCGGTCGTCGAGGAACGCGCGGCGGGCGGGTCGAGTTTCCGTTTGTAAAGACGGGTGCGCGGCCAATAGTTCGCCCATGAACACTCTCGAACTGCTCGCGGTCGCGCTCGGTTTCGCGTCGCTCGCCGGCATCAATCTGTATCTCACCGTCTTCGCCTCGGGCCTCGCCATCCAGCAGCACTGGATCGACGTAAGCCAGAGCTATCCCGAACTCGCGATCCTCGGCCACCCGGCCATCGTCGCCATCTCGGGCGGGTTGTTTTTCCTGCAATTTTTCGCCGACAAAGTGCCGTGGGTGGACTCGCTGTGGGACACGGTCCACACGGTCATCCGTCCGGTCGGCGGCGCGTTTCTCGCGGTCCGCGTGCTGGGCACACCCGACCCGATTTTCGACGTAGTGGCCGCGCTGCTTGCCGGCGGCGTGACGCTGATGACCCACAGCGCGAAAGCCGGCACGCGGCTCGTGGTGAACCATTCGCCCGAACCCTTCTCGAACATCGCCGTAAGCGTGGCGGAGGACGTGGCGGTGCTCGGCGGACTCGCGCTGATCAAGCACACCATCGTGCACAGCGACCCGTGGCTGCTGCTCAGCGTTTTCGGCACCATCCTGCTCTGCATCGCCTACTTTGGACCGAAACTTTTCCGCGCCGTGAAAGCGAACGCCTGGCTCATTTGGAAAAAGCTCTCCTCGCCCGCGGCGGATCATCTCGAAACCGAACTGCCCGCGACCCTGCCGCACGAACTCGAAATCGCGCTAACCAGCGTGAACCCCGAACGCGAGCCGCTCGCGTGGGCCGTCCCGTGCCTGAGCACCTCGGCACGCAACATCCCCGGCAATTGCTTCGGCTACCTCGTAGCCACGAAGGATCCCGCTCCCCAGCTCTTCTTCCTCGCGAAGCGCCGGTTCCGCCCGGTCGCCGTAGTCCTCGACCTCGCCACCTACAAGGTCGCGCACGAGCCGAAATTCCTCAGCGAAAACGTGGTGCTCTACAGCTTGGAGAAGAAACCAAAATACGTCTTCGCCTTCGCCCGCAGCCAGCGTCCGCTGGTCAAAGGCATCGCGACTTCGCTGCGGATGCGGCTGGGTTTTCTGGCGCAGCCCGCGGAGACGAAACCGGCGCCGGTCGAGGCCGCGAGCGTAAAGTAGGGTAGCGCGAGCCTCCGGCTGGCGAGTTTGAAATGACCCAAGCCAGAGGCTTGGGCCACCTGTTCAGAAACCTCTTCCATCCCGGAGCACGCCGGCGTCGCCGTGCGGCCAGGCTCGACGAAATCCGACCACTGCAATTCCAGCCACGGGTCGCGGGCCTTGATGGATTGGAGCGCGACCCTTTCGATGCCCCGGCCCGCGACTTCCACCTGCCGGTCGATCGTGCTCCGGCTGCAACCAAACATTTTCGCCAACTCCGCAGCGCGCAATTCGGCCAGATAGGTGAGTTTGAGGAGCACGAAATCCTCCGCCGGACAGCTCATGAAGGCCGTCTCGACGGCCGAACGCATAAGGTCGAGCAGCGGAGCGTCGAATGCTGCGCTCGCCCAGTTCGGTGCGGGCGCATCCGCTCCGTCCGCTGGCTCACCGTCCGGAGCAAAGCGCAACCGGCACGTCCGGGTGCAGCTTCAGGATGTCGCTGGCGAAGTGCAGCCCGGAGGTGCCGGGCATGCTCAGGTCGGTGATCACGAGTTGGAACTCGTCCGGCTTTTCCGCAAACGCCCGCAGCGTCTGCGCGAGCTGCGCTTCGCTCGCGGCCCGGCGCGGCCATCCCGGAACCGGCGGCGCTATTTCGCCGCGGGCTTCTTTTCGTAAATCGCGATCGTCGTGATGAAATCGACGGCGCGCTGGAGGACGGTGTCGCGCAGCGGCGGCTTCGGGCGCTCGCCTTTGGCTTTTTGCAGCGCCTGGAGCGCGTCGAGTTCGGGGTTCGTCCCGGCGACGAGCGCGGCTTCGTTCATGCGCGGGCGCTCGGTTTCAAAGACAAACTCCGCGACGCCTTTTTCGAGTTCGCGCTTGAGCACTTCATTCGTCGTTTCCTGCGCGACCTCCACGGCGAGGTCCGGTTTCACGCCGCCGGGAAACACCGCGACGTTGTCCGGCAGCCCGACTTCCGCGACCGCCACGCGGAGCAGTTTTCCGCCGGCCAGCGGCAGCTCGGCAAACTCGACCGCCTCGCCTTTGGTCTGCTGGCCGATGACCATCGCGCGGACGTGCGTGCGCAGGACGGAGGCAATGATCTCGGCGTTGCCGGCGGTGTCGCGATCCACCAGCACGACCATCACGCCGCGGTATTTCGGGTCGTCCTTCGAGGTGAGGATTTGCTCCTGCTTGATGTTCGGTTTCTTGACGGAAAAAAGCACTTTGCCTTTCGGGCAGAAGCGCCGGCAGACCTCCGCCGTCTGCTCAAACTCCGCGCTCGGCGGCGTGGCGCGCAGGTCGAGCACGAGCGCGCCGAGTTTTTTCTCGGTGAAGTTCGCCAGCGCGGCGTCGAGTTCGGCGACGTTGCCCGGCACGGTCGCGCCGAGCCGCGCGTAGCCGATGCGGGCGTCGAGGATTTCCGCGCGAAACGGGCTCTCCTGGCTGCTGCCCGGGACCGGCGCTTCCACGATGCGGGCACCGGGCGCGATGCGGTCGATGATGCCCTGCACGGTGGCGCGTTTCAGGTCGTCTTCGGCGAGCGCCTCGGGATCGATGTAGTTCTCTTTGAGGAGCGAAATGACCTGGTCGAGTTCCGCTTCGGTCAGCGAATCCACCGCCGACCGGGTGGTCAGCGGCTCGCCGGGTTTGGTGGGCTTGGGCGGTTTCGGCGCGGGCTTGGGCGGCGGCTCGGCGGGCGGCATCGGCGGTTTTTCCGCAGGCTTTTCGGCAGGCGGCGCGGGGTCTTGCGCGCAGAGGAGCGCGGAAGAGGCGTAAAGCAGCGCGGCCAGCGCGGGTGCCACGGGGAGTTTCATAAAGGGGCGTGAAGCTAGGCGGTCAGCCCTTTCACTGCAATATCGCGGCGAAACTGCCGCCCCTCGAAAGCGATTTCCTCGACGGCCGCGTACGCTTTTTCCCGCGCCGCGGGCAAATCCGCCGCCAGCGCCGTGACGCCGAGCACGCGCCCGCCAGCGGTCACGGTTTTGTCGCCGTCGCGCTTTGTGCCGGCGTGGAAAACGGTGATGCCGTCCGCCACGCGGTCGAGGCCGGAGATCGGTTTGCCGCTCGCGTAGCTGCCGGGGTAGCCGCCGCTCGCGAGGATGACGCATACGGCGGCGTCCGCTTTCCACCGCGCCTGCACGTCCGCGAGGCGGCCGTCGATCGTCGCCTCCAGCAGCTCCACGAGATCGCTCTCGAGCCGCGTGAGCAGGACCTGCGTCTCCGGGTCGCCGAAGCGGCAGTTGAATTCGAGCACCTTCGGCCCGTCGGCGGTGATCATCAGGCCGGGGAACAGCATCCCGCGATAATCGAGCCCGTCTTTCTCCAGTCCGGCGATAAACGGCACGAGCACTTCGCGATGAATGCGCTCCTCGATCTCCGGCGTCACCAGTTTTGCCGCCGGGCTGAAGGTCCCCATACCGCCGGTGTTCAGCCCCTGATCGCCATCGAGCGCCCGCTTGTGATCCTGCGCGCTGGGGAAAAGCAGGTAGTCCTTGCCGTCCACGAGCGCATGGATGGAGCACTCCTCGCCGGTGAGAAATTCCTCGATGAGCACGCGGTTGCCGGCGTCGCCAAACTTGCGCGCGTCCATGATCTCGTGGATCGCCAGCCCCGCCTCCCACGGGTTCTGCGCGATGATCACGCCCTTGCCCAGCGCCAGCCCGTCGGCCTTCACCACGAGCGGATAACTCGCGCCGCGGCAAAATTTCTGCGCCTCACTGCTGTCGGAAAAACTCCCCGAGCGGGCCGTCGGGATGTCGTGACGCTCCATGAATTCCTTCGCGAAAACCTTCGACGATTCGAGCTGCGCGGCGCGCTGCGTGGGGCCGAAGATGCGCAGGCCGTTCTTTTGGAAAAGATCGACGATACCCGCGGCGAGCGCGTCGTCCGGGCCGACGACCGTGAGGTCGATGCGCTCGTCTTTGGCAAACTGCACGAGCGCCGCCTGCTCGGTGACTTTCAGCGCGACGCACGTGGCGAGTGGCGCGATGCCGGCATTGCCCGGCGCGCAAAAAACCGCGCTCACGCGCGGCGACTGCCGGAGTTTCCAGACGAGCGCGTGTTCGCGCCCGCCGCTGCCGAGGACGAGGATTTTCATAGGCGAAAGGCGCGGAAGGTAGGAGATGCCGAAGCGCGAAGCAACAGGCTCAGTACCGATGCGGAGGTTCCAAATTTCAACGCAGAGACGCAGAGGCGCAGAGGTCGCAGAGGCAGGACGGAATTACGGAATTTCGCCAAATTACGGAAAGAAGCTGAGCCGCATTCAATTCCGTCATTTGGCAAAATTCCGCAATTCCGTTTCAAAAATCTCTGCGCCTCTGCGTTAAACCAAAACCGCATCGCATCGCTCACGCTCAGCGCTGCTTGAGCTGCAAGCCCACCGGGCAATGGTCCGAGCCGGTGATGTGCGGGTAGATCGTCGCCGCCTCCAGTCGCGGACGCAGCGCCGCCGAGCAGAGAAAGTAGTCGATGCGCCACCCGATATTCCGCGCCCGTGCCGAACCCATCTGGCTCCACCAGGTGTAGTGCCCGCCGCCCTTTTCAAACTCCCGGAAGGTATCCACCAACCCCGCGCCCACAAACGCGCTGAACCCCGCGCGCTCCTCCGGGGTGAAGCCGTGCGTCTTGACGTTTTCCTTCGGCCGCGCGAGGTCGATCTCGGTGTGGGCGACGTTCAGATCGCCGCAGAAAATCACCGGCTTCCGCGCTTCGAGCCGTTGCAGGTAGGCGAGGAAATCGCGGTCCCACTGCTGGCGGTAGGGCAGCCGCGTCAGCTCGCGCTGCGAGTTCGGCACATAGACGTTCACGAGGAAAAAATCCGCGTATTCCGCGGTGACGACACGACCTTCGCCGTCCTGCTCGGCCACGCCGATGCCGCCGGTGAAACCGAGCGGTTTCTTTTTCGTGAAGATCGCCGTCCCCGCGTAGCCCTTTTTCTCCGCGGGATTCCAGAACGCCTCGTAGCCCGCAAACTCCCCAGGCAGATCCACCTCCTCCGGCAGCGCCCGCGTCTCCTGCAAGCAAAGCACGTCCGGCTGCTCCGCCGCGACGAACCCCGCCAGCCCCTTTTTCAAAGCCGCACGGATGCCATTGACGTTCCAGGAGATGATTTTCATGAGCCGACTATCCAACAGGAAAGCCCGGTCACAATTCAAGCGCGGCGGCAGCCGACGACCTGTCGCGCATCGAGAAACCCACCGAGCGGAGGAGCGGGGACGGCCATAAATTTCCGCTTTGGTCCCGAGGCGCCAGCGCGCAAGATTTCCCCCCATGAAATCGCCGTCCGGACTCCTCACTTTGGTCACCGACATCGTTCAGGCGACGCCGGTTTTCGACATCCACACGCACCTCTACGATCCGGCGTTTGGGGAGCTGCTGCTGTGGGGGATCGATGACCTGCTCACCTACCACTACCTCATCGCGGAGGGGATCCGGCAGTCGGACCTGCCGTATGAGAAATTCTGGGCGCTGACGAAGACGCAGCAGGCGGACCTGATCTGGGATGCGCTGTTCATCCGGCACTCGCCGATCTCCGAGGCGTGCCGCGGGGTGCTGACGGTGCTGCAGGCGCTGGGCCTCGATGTGCGGAAGCGCGATCTGCCGGCGCTGCGCGCGCACTTTGCGCAGTGGGAGGTGGGGGAGTTTACGACGCGCTGCCTGGAACTGGCCAGGGTGCGGCAGGTCTGTATGACGAACTCGCCGTTCGACCCGCTGGAGCGGCCGGTGTGGGAGCGCGGCTTCGCGCGCGATCCGCGCTTTGTCGCCGCGCTGCGGGTCGATCCGCTGCTGCTCGACTGGGCCAACACCGCGCCGCAACTCCACGCGTGGGGTTACGATGTGCGCGCGGATTTCTCCGGGCAGACGTTCAGCGAGGTGCGGCGGTTTCTCGCCGACTGGACGCGCCGCATCGACGCCCGCTACTGCATGGTCTCGCTGCCGGCGGAGTTTGCGTTTCCGGGGGAAACGGCCGAGGCGCGGTTGATCGAACACGCCATCCTGCCGCACGGACGCGAGCACGGGCAGGCGTTTGCACTGATGATCGGGGTGAAGCGCAGCGTGAATCCGCAGCTCCGCATGGCGGGCGACGGGGTGGGGCTGGCGGATGTCGGCGCCGTGGAGAATTTGTGCGCGCAATTTCCGGCGAACAAATTCCTCGTGACGATGCTCGCGCGTGAAAACCAGCACGGGCTCTGCGTGGCCGCGCGAAAATTCCGCAACCTCCACGTTTTCGGCTGCTGGTGGTTCCTGAACAACCCGTCGATCATCGAGGACATGACCCGCATGCGGCTGGAACTCCTCGGCCTGAGCATGACGCCGCAGCACAGCGATTGCCGGGTGCTCGATCAGCTCGTTTACAAATGGAGCCACTCGCGGGGGATCATTGGCCGAGTGCTCGCGGAAAAATACGCGGACCTCGCGGCCACCGGCTGGGAGCCGACGCGCGCGGAGATCGAGCGTGATGTGCATGATCTCCTCGGCGGCGCGCTGGAGCGTTTCCTGGAAAATTAAGCGCCGCCGCAACCGTTCCGCCGCCCCGCCCATTTTCCGCGACCGGCGGAGCCGCGAAACCCTGTTGGATAAAGGGTTGGAGCGGGCGAAGAGACTCGAACTCTCGACATCTTCCTTGGCAAGGAAGTGCTCTACCAACTGAGCTACGCCCGCGTTTAACGACGTGGAGAATACGGGTGGGATTTTGCGTTGCAAGCGATTTTTCCCGCGTCGTTGCCCGAAAACTGGGTTGACGATCCGAGGCTGGTGAATACGGTCGCGCCAGCGGAAAATCAGAGTGAAAATGGAATCGCAAGGAGGGGACGGGAATCCTCCGAGCTTCACGCCCGATGCCAGACACAAACAACGAGAATCTCGTAAACACGAAGAACGCCAACTCGCAGATGAAGCTGGGGTTGCCGCAGTCCCCGGACGGCGTCTCGGTGGAGGATCGAGTGCGCACGGCGAGGCTGACGCTGCGGGACAAAGCGCTCCCCAACCGGCTCGTCATCGCGAGCCTCGTTTGCGATTCAGTCGTAATCGCCTACGCGCTGATTTTTAGTTTCTGGTTCCGGTTTCAAACATCGATTCAGGAGTATGGGGTGCCGGCTGAGCTGAAGCTGCGGGATTATGCCGGGTACATTGCCTTTGGGACCATCGCGCTGGTCTTCTCGCTCACCAGCTCTGCGCTCTATGAGCGGCATGCGCTGCTGCGCTTCCGCTTCGTGTCACTGCAGATTTTCAAGGCATCCGCACTTTGGTCCCTCGGTTTTCTGGCGATCGCCCTGATCTTCAAGTTCCACCCTCCGATTTCGCGTATCTTCGTGGCCCTTGCCGCTGTTTTGGTGCCGGTCTCGCTGCTGGTCTGGCGAGCGATCTTCCACGGGTTCCTCGCGCGCTCGTCCGTGGCCGAGAGCCTCCGCCAGCGGGTTCTTTTCGTGGGCTGGAACGAAGCGGCGGAACGGTTGACCGGCGCTTTCAACCGCGATCCGGGCAGCGCCTACGAGGTCGTGGGCTGTGTCAGCGCGGCCCACGCCAAATACCGCAGCAAACCGTCCGTCCGGATGCACGGCGCGGCGGCGGGACTGGCTGAACTCCTCCACCGCGAATCGGTGGACATGGTGGTGCTCACCCAAGTGAATAGCGAAAGGGACGAGATCGTGGGGCTGGCCAACACCTGCGAGCGGGAGATGGTGCAGTTCAAGGTGATCCCCTCGTACTTTCAAATCCTCGTTTCCGGGCTGCATCTCGAAACCGTGGGGGGCATCCCGGTTCTGGGAGTGTCCCGACTGCCGCTGGATCGTTTCGTGAACATCGTCGTCAAGCGCTTCGTGGACGTGGTGGGTGCGATGGTCGGCCTGATGCTCTCGGCACCGTTGATCGCGATTTTCGGAGCACTGGTCTATCGGGAATCGCCCGGCCCCATTCTTTACCGGCAGCGGCGGCTGGGCCGAAACGGGGTGGACTTCGACATCCTGAAAATCCGCAGCATGAAGCTCGACGCCGAGGCGGATGGAAAAGTGGGCTGGAGCACCAGGGAAGATCCGCGGCGGTTGAAAGTCGGGGCCTTCATGCGGAAGTGGAACATCGACGAACTGCCGCAGTTTTGGAACGTCCTCAACGGCGACATGAGCCTGGTCGGACCGCGCCCGGAGCGGCCGGAATTGATCCGCGACTTCAAACACGAGATCCCGCACTACAACGCGCGCCACAACGCCAAGCCGGGCATCACCGGATGGGCGCAGATCAAGGGTCTGCGCGGTGACACGGACCTCACCGAGCGGATCAACTGCGACCTTTGGTATCTCGAAAACTGGAGCATCTTTCTCGACTTCCAAATCATGCTCATGACTTTCGTGAAGCATGAGAAAGCCTGCTAGCGCAGGCATCCCGGTTCGGCTTATGAAAATTCCGGCGGTCATGGCTGGCCTGCTCGCGGGCTGCGCATTTCCTGCGTGGCTCGTGGCCGCGACTCTCTAGGTCGATGGTCCGAATGGCAGCGACAGCGCCACCAGGCTGACCCCGGCAACCGCGTGGCGGACCATTCAGCGGGCCGCGCATGTGGTCAATCCGGGCGACGTCGTGATCATCCAGCCGGGGCTCTACGCCGAGTCCGTGACCATCACCCGGCTGGGCGCGGCCGCTCTGCCGATCACCGACGACGTCATCGTGCAGGGTTGCGAGTTTTCCCAGTACCCGCCTGGCAGGACACGTTCGACGTCGTCGCTGCCGCCGAGGCGCTTGCTCCCGCGGCGCAGGCGCAGCTCCCGGCGTTTTTCTGGTGGTCGCGGAAAGGTGGCCCGCGCAGTTCGGAACTGGGCCTGATCGTGGCGGCCGGGCGGCGCTGGAAAATTCCTCGGCAACTACGTCCACGACACCATCGACGGCATCTCCTTCATGTCCGTGAGTTGGAGCGCCGAGTGCGAGATCGCCGACCACCGCTTCGAGCACCGGATCGACAATGCCGTCGAGTCCGAGAACCACGCCCAGCATCTCCGCGCACATCACAATTTCGTGCGCGATGTCTATGAGCCCTTCTCTTACCAACCCAATGGCGGCGAACCCTGCCGACGCTCACTGTGGTGGATGACGCCGCCGGGATCGGGGCCGGCCATGCGCTCTTCATCGACAACGTGACGAATGCCGCGCAGAGCGCTGCGAAATCCATCGCGGCGGGCTTTCCGCGGGTCACCCGACCGCGACCGGCGATCAACTGACCCTCAGCTTCCAGTTTCGGTTCGCGCGCATCGCGGCGAATCACGCGCAGAATTTCTTCCGCTTCGGTCCTTACGACAGCCAGGCCACACCCTTCACGGCCGACAACCAATACAAACCGGGGCTCAAAGGTTATCTCGCCCGCCTGAATTTCGGCACGACCGGGTCCGTCCCCGCGCTGCTGGATGAAAGCGGCCTGGAGGGCAATGTGAACTCCGGGTCCGACTTGGCGGTCGTGGGTTCGTTCGGCGGCACCGCGCGCGGCAGAGACCAGACCGTCACCGACCCCACGCCGCTGACCACCTTCAACCAAGTGATCTTTTCCACCAGCCAGAGCGAGGCGGACTACGTGCTCGACAACGTGACGGTCAATTTCACGCCCTCCGGCAATTGATGCAGCGATGGCTCGCCAAAACGGCTGGACTATTTTCCGGAAGCGAAGCTCCAGCGTTTCGGCAGCCACCGGTCGAGCAGACGGGTGGCAAGGATCGGGCCGAGGAGCCCGAGAACCAGGCTGGCCACGACCACAAAAAAAACAGCCATTGCAGGACTTGGCCACCCACAATGCGGACACAAATCAGGGGGGAACCAACTGCCTCAATCCGCATCGAAATCGGACGGTATCCGCCGAGCCGGACGCGCCGGGCACCAGGTCGGCGGCGCTCGCTAGCGCGCAAAACGGGCGCTTCCCGCCTTCGGCTGAGCCGTCACCCTTGAGTTTGAAAACCCAGGCGAAAACTCCGCAGAGAAACAGCATCGCATTGAACCCGTGCCGCACGAACAGCCGCTGGAGGCGCCCCGCGTCGGGCAATGGCGGGCGGCGCGGCACGTTTGGCATTTCGACGATGGACGGCTCGCTCATGAGATTGCTTTCCGATATTCCGCCACGACCGCCCCGAGACATTTTTCGGTACCGAAACGCGCGATGGCGGTCGCGCGGTGATTGCACACGCGGTCCGCCGCCCGGTCGGCCAGCCACGCCTCCACGCCACGGGTGAAGCCGGCGGCGTCCTCCGCCGGAGCCGTCCAGCAATGGCTCAGACCGCCGTCCGCGATGTCGCTCGTGCCCGGCGCGATGCTGGCCACCAGCGGGAGATCGCAAGCCAGTGCCTCCAGCACGACCAGCGGCCAGCCGGCCTCGTAGCGGGAGGTGAAGACCAGCGCATCCACCGCTTCGTAAAATCCGGACGGCTCCTCCAGGTAGGGCTTGCGGATGATCCGAGACGCGATCCCCAGCTCTCCGGCGAGCGCCGCCAGCGCGACATCCAGCTCGCCCTGACCCACGTGAAAGAGCACCGCCTCGGGATGCGCCGCGAGCACCTGCGCGAGCGCGCGATAGAGGGTCTGCGGATCTTTTTGAAAAGATGAGCGCCCGATGAAGCCGAGCACCACGCCCGTCGCCGGCAGCCCCAGCTCGGCACGGCGCTTCCGCCGCTGCTCGGCGCTGGCCGGTGCAAAGATGGCGGTGTCCACGGGGTTGTGAATGGTCCGCGCGCGCGCCGGATCGAGCCCCAGCGTGGCGCGGGCAAAGGCGGCTTCATCACGCGAGATATTGATCGTGGTGCCGATGCCGGCGAAGAGCCGCTCAATCCCATTGTAGAGCGCGGACTTCAGCCGCGAGCCGCGCCGGGCCAGCCCGTAATAGGCATGCGGGGAGTAGAAAAGCGGGCCGCGCCAGCCCGCCCCGCGCAGCATCCGCACGAGCGCGCCCGCTTTCGAGCTGTGTCCGTGGATCACATCGGGCCGCAAGCGATTCGCGAAGGCGCGCAGGCGCAAAAAGGCTGGGAGGTCGCGCGGGGCGGGCGCGTTGCCCACCCGGAGATTCAGCGTTTCCCCGCCGGCGGCGCGAACGGCGGCCAGGAGCTTTTGCAGGCCCGCGCTGCCGCGCTCGTCGGAGTAGGCGAGGTGTGTTTCGATCCCCTGGCGGAGGCAGTAGTTCGTGAGTCCCTCGACATGGCGAAAGACGCCGTCGATCCCCGGTTCCGAGACCAGCAGAAGGCGGAGCTTCGTGCTCATGCGGGGCCGCCGAGCAGGCGGTCGTGGAGCCGCGCGGAAAGCGTGGCGGGGTCGAATTCCGTGCGGACGCGGGCCGCGCCGGCCGCGCCGAGACGGGCGCGCAGGGCGGGATCGGCGAGCAATTCCCGGAGGCGCGCGCCGAGCGCCGCCACGTTGCGCTCTTCCACGAGGAACCCGTCCACCCCGTCGCGAATGAGATAGCGCGGACCGCCCGTGGCAAAGGAAACAACCGGCCGCGCATGCGCCCAGGCCTCGATGATGATGCGGCAGAAGCTTTCCGGCCCCGGAGGCGTGGAGAGCGACGGAATAACAAAGAAAAGTCCCCGCCGATAGACCCTCGCGATGTCGCTGGCGAACGCCTCGAAGCGCACTTGCCCCTCCAGCTTCAACTCCGCGACGAGCGCCGTGAGCGAGCGGTAGTAGTCCTGGTCGAGCACTTCGCCGTAGATGCGAAGCTGGGTTTGCGGAAACTCCGCGGCGATCTCGCGAAACGCGCGGATGAGATATTCGATGCCCTTCCACGGCGTGATGCGCGCGCAGCAGGCGAAAAACGGCGGGTCGCTGGCCGGTTCGCCCGGTGCCGTTGCGGGCGGATGCACGGCGTTCGGGATCACTTCGCAGCGGGCGCGACCGAGGCCCCATCCTTGGTAAACCGGGCAATCAAAGATCGCCTGCGTCGGCGCGAAGTATTGCGCCCCCGGCATGGCGCGCAGAATCCAGCGCAGCAGATAGTAGTCGAAATCGCGGATGTAGACCGCGGATCGCAACCGCTTCCAAAACAGCAGGCGATCGAGGATCGCGAGGACCAGTCCTCCTTTGTGACCATTGGCCAGCAACGCTGCGGGGCGCTCCTCCAGAATCGCCCGAATGAGGATTTGGAAGGTCGCCGCGAAGGCGCGCAGTCCGTTGCCCTTGGGGAGCTGGACGATCTCCAAACGCGGTCCCGCCAGCCGCTGGAGATCCATGTAATGGCGGTCATTGACCACGTATGCGCGCACGCGCGCGCGTTCCGCGAGCCCCGGCAGGACCGCGGCGATGCTCCGCTCCGCGCCACCAAAGTGGCGCATGTTCGAGATGACGATCAGCAGCGGCAACCGGTCGCTCATGGAGTCGGAACGAAGGCGGGGTGGCCGGACTTCAGCGCGCGGTGTTCTTTTTCGAGCCGGGCCAAATCGTCCGCGAGCGTCGCGGACGTCACGCGACGGCCGAGGCCGTGGGACTCGGCGGCGAGCATCGTCCCGAGCATCATGTCGCCGACTTCCCGCCGGAAGTGGGAGATTTCCCAGTAGTAGCGCATCCGGTTTACGGTCTCACCGGGTTGGGGAAAAGGCTCGGTGGTGATGGGGTTGAAGCCGCAGAAATCCCACACTTCGGGAGGCGTGGTCGCGCCTTGGGCATTGGCCTCCACGCAGGCGAGTAAGGAGGTCATCCATTCCCGGTAGGTGTGGCCGTCGGCCAGCGCGGTGTCGAGGATCTCGGCGTGGAGCGGGTGGATGAAAAGGACGAGCCGGATGTCGCGCTGCGCACAAAAGCGGATCATCGCGGCGAGGGCGTCGAATTGCGGATTGGTGCCGTCGGGGCGCCGTGGATCGTAGGGTTTCGTCCGCATGTCCCTGCGCCAGCGCGCGTTCTCCGCGAGGACGTGGGCGGGTTTGAGATAGGGCCGGAGCAGGCTTTCGTCGCGCAGGCCCTGCGGGTAGCTCACCTTCTTGCCGCGTCCGAGCACCGTGAGCAGGCTGTCGCGGACGGCGCTGGTGGAGAAAAGGGCGGCCGCGAAATCGGGTGGCAGCCGGTGGGTCTGCGGGCGCAGGTCCGCATCCACCGCGAGCCGCTCCTCGGAAAAATCCGCCTCGGGCAGCGAGTCGGCGTCGAACATCCATAGATCCAGGCCGAGCAGGACGAGCTTGGGCGGATGAAAGGCGGCGAGCCAGCGGAGATATTTGGCGGAGGTGGCGGGAGGCATCAGAACTGGAAGTAAAGAAACTCGGTGACCCCGCTGAGCTGGAGCAGCCCGGCGGCCAGAACCACCGCGCTGGCCACGGCCCAGCCGCGCGAAGGCTGCCAGTGCCGCGGGGCGGTGTCGGCGGCGGATTTGCCGACCTGCGCGAGGCGAAAAATCTCCTGCGTGTTCGGCGCGAAAAAGGCCAGCACCGCGGCCCCTGCCACGAGCAGGCGGTCCATCATGGAACCGGGAAAGATTCCAGCGAGGCCATGCTGACCGACCATGCCGGCGACCAGCGTGAGCGCATCCGGCAGCGTTTTGGCGCGGAAGAAAACCCAGCCGACGAGCACCGCGACAAAGGTCAGCGCCCAGCCCGCGAGCCGCGCGGGCGGCGTGTGGGCCCAGGGGCGCTTCTCGACGGCGCGCGACCACGCGTGATTCACGATGAGGTAGGTGCCGTGGAGCGCGCCCCAGATGATGAAATTCCACCCCGCCCCGTGCCAAAGCCCGCCGAGGAGCATGGTGAGGAAAAGATTGAAGTAGCGCCGCCCGCCGCCGAGCGGGATGTAAAGGTGGTCGCGGAGAAAACTGGAGAGGGTGATGTGCCAGCGCCGCCAGAAATCGACGATGTCGCGGGCTTTGTAGGGCGAGTCGAAATTGAGCGGAAACGAGACGTTGAACATCCGCCCGAGGCCGACCGCCATGTCCGAGTAGCCGGAGAAGTCGAAGTAAAGCTGGAGCGCGTAGGCGAAGACGCCGAACCACGCGGCCGCCACGCCGAGCGCGGTGCCGCTTTCCACGAGACCGAAAGCCCGGTTGGCGATGGGCGAAAGGCTGTCGGCGATGACGGCTTTTTTGAACAGGCCGAAGGCGAAGAGCGCAAGCCCGGCGGCGAAGTTCTCCGGGTTGAAGCGCCACTTTTCCTTTTTCGCAAACTGCGGCATGAGCGAGCGGTAGAGGACGATCGGGCCGGCGATGAGATGCGGAAAAACGACACGAAGAGCAGGTAGCAGCGGAAGTTGTCTTCCTTGGTCACGTCGTGAAAGGAGTCCACGAGGTAGGCGATCTGCGTGAAGGTGAAAAAGGAGATAGCCAGCGGGAGCGCGATGTGGCCGAGGGCGAAGTGCAGGACTTTGCTGGCTTCGCGCAGCGCGGTCGTGCGCGTTTTCAAATAGAGATCGACGAGCCGCTCGCGGTCATACGAGGAGCACCCAGGGCAGAAGGCGTCGCGCCGCCAGCCGCCGCCGACCACGTGCTTTTCAAAGAGCACACCATGCCGGTAACCGCGCGGGATCATCCGGCGGAAACCCCGCCCGCAGAGGGGACACGAGTAGCGATTGCCCGCGTAAAGCACCGTGGAGGCGCGGCACGCGATCTCTTTCAGCTTCCCGTGATATTGCTCGGGCACGATGGATTTCAGCAGTGTTTTCATAGGCTAGGCGGTCACGGGGTGGACGGCGTGCGGGCCGCATGGTCGGCGAGCACGGCGGCAAAGGTGCCCTCCGTGAGGTCGAGGATGCGGTCGATGGTGTAGCGGGCGCGGATCGTTTCGACACCGGCCGCGGCCACGCGCTGGGCGTGGGCCGGATCATCGAGCACCCGCTCCATGAGTGCGGCCAGTGCGGCGGGTTCGTTCCTGGGGTAAACGAGCGCGGAGACCCCGGGCTCGACGACCTCCAGAATCGAGCCGTCGTCCGCGCCAATGAGCGGCGTGCCGCAGGCCATGGACTCGATGATGGTGCTGGAAAACGGTTCCCCATAGACCGACGAGAAAATGAAAGCGGCGGCGCTTTTCATCCGCGCTGTGACCTCCGGGCGGGTGAGCTGGCCAGGGAAGCTGACGCGGTCGCGCACGCCTTCGGAGTCGATCAGCGCTTCGAGCCGGTCGCGGCAGGTCGGGATGAAGGACGCGCCGGCAAATTCGATTTTCCACGCCAGCTCGGGGCGCTTCCGCCGGAGCAGTCCGGCGGCCGTGACCACATTGTGGAGGCCCTTCGATTCATCGATCCGGCAGGCGAGAAAAAAGGTGGGCGGCTGCGCGCGCGGGCGGTCCACGTCGGGCGCGAGTGGGAAGTCGATGCCGCGCGAGATGACGTAGCAGTGCGGAGCGGTTTGGCCGCGCTCGGCTTCCCGGTCGCGGAGAAAACTGCTGACGTAGGCGACGTGGCGGAATTCCACCCGCTCCTCCGCGGCGCGCCAGCCCCGGCCGAAAAGTCGCAAGCCAAGCGCATAGCCACGAACCGTTTTCGGGCGGTGGTAAAAGTGATCGGCAATGCAGGTGCCGCCCGCGTGCCAGAGGATCGGAATGCCGCGGCGCTGAATCGGTTCGGCGACCGCGAAGCTGATCCGCAGCAGGCCGAAGCAGTAGCCCAGATCGTAGTCGCGCCCCCGGAGGAACTCCTCCATCGCCGGGACATTTTCCCCCGCGACCCAGGTGCTTTCCCACAGCCGCGCCAACCTTTCCGCGTGGCGCAGCGGACCGCGGGATTTGCTCACCGGCACGTAGCGGAAAATGCGGTGGACCCACGGCGGATCCGCGCGCGCGCCCTGGTAGGTTTCGCGAAACTTGCTGGTGACGATCTCCACTTCGTGCCCGCGGGAACGCAGCGCCTGCGCGATCTGAAACGCCCGCAACTCAAAGCCGCCGTCAAAGTCAGGCGGACATTTGTTCGTGACGAGGAGGATGCGCAGCGGGCGGGTCATTGAGGCGTGGCGCGCGCGGGTTCGCTGAGCACAGGGCCGGCCAGGGCGTGGCCGCCCTCGGTGCCCCTGGCCTGGGCCCCGACGTCTTGGGAAAGTCCGGGCAGATTCTCCGCCGCCACGCCTTTCCCCACAGCGGGGCTCTTTGCACGAAGGCCGAAAAGCCGCCGCGTCGGGTTGGTCAGAAGCAGCTTCGCGGCATCGTCCAGCGCCTGCCCCGCCGGACCGGTGAAGCGGGTGCCCGGACCGCGCGCACCATCCGCCCCCGGGGCGGTCAGATTGCCGTCATCGCACTTCAGCTCGAAGCCGTTCGGCGGCAGGCCGAGGGCGGCCCAGGGTTTCGCGCGGGCGACGATCTCCTCGACATCGGCAAAGGTGGGAGCCTGCGAGAAATCGCAGTGCTCGATGGTCACAGCATCCGTGGCTTTGCCCTCGGCGGGAACGCGCCCGGCCACGCCAGTGCGGCAGCCGAGGAACCAGGAGTGGCGCACCGTCACACCCGCGCCATCGGCAGGTGCGCCCAGCATCGCTCCGAGCAAGGTCGTGCCGCTGCGGACACAGCCGCCGATGAAAATGGCTCTTTTGATCATGGGCGCGGATTGCCGCTGGGGGCGGAGGTATCGTCCCTCGCTGGCACCACGGCGGGACGGCGCCATTTGGCAAGCAATCGGCTCCCATCTCGACCAAGAAAGAATCCCGGAAAGAGCAACACACAGGCGAGGGCGGCGGTGGACATCACCGCAAGGGCCCCCGCGAGCACCAGGACGGGAAGGGCCGCAGAGCCACGCAAGGCGGTCACACTGATCCAGCCGAGGCCGCCGACGACGGCCGCGAGGATCAGCCCCGGCACGTGGTCCCGCAGAAACTGGCCCCACGTGATCCTGACCAAGCGGAGGGTCATGCCCGCGCCGATGAAGAAGCAAAGGAGGATGCTGCCGAGGACGCCGACGCACACCCCCTCGATGCCCCAGGCTCGTCCGAAGTAGGCGAAACCGATGGTGGCGACGGCGTAGATGGCCTGACACCACGCCAGTTGGGCCACGGCACCCTGGGCGCGGACGAGCGAGTTGCTGAGCTTCATGCTGGTGCGGAAGAGTAGCGCAACGGAAAAAATCTGGAGCGGAAAAACCACGCCCGCCCATTTCGCCCCGAGCAGGACCTGCACGATCTCGGGTGCGAGGAGGTAGATCATGGCACTACCGGGCAGCATGGCCGTGGCCAGCAGGCCGATGCCCTGGCGATAGACGGCGGCGAGCCGTTCTTGCTGGTCCTGAGCGCGCGCCAAGGCCGGAAAGAGCACTTTTTCGAGGACGTTGCCCACGAGGTTCGCGGGCTGGGCCATGAGCTGGTAGGCGCGGCCATAAACGCCGAGCGCGCTCTCGCCGAGGTAGCGTCCGACGATGAGATTATCGCCCGTGGTGGCGAGGTAATTCGCGAGGCGGGCGAGCGTCACGCCTCCGCTGAAATTGCGCAGGTCCCGCACCGCCGCACCTTCGCAGGCAAACTTCGGCCGCCAGGAGTGGCCCAGGAAAATCATGGCCGTGCGCACGAGCATCTGGACGATCTGCCCGGCGACGAGCGCCCACGCTCCCCAGCCGCGCCAGGCGAGCCCGGTGGCGATGAGCCCAAAGCCGATGAAATAAGCAACGATCTCGGTGCGCGCGATCCGGTCGAAGCGTAGATCCCGCTGGAGGAGGGACTCAGAAACGACGCCGAGGCCGGTGATGGGAAAGACGACGGCGAGCGCCTGGAGCACCGGGCCGAGAGTGCGCATTTTAAAAAACTGCGCGAAGCACGGGGCGCTGACGTAGAGGATGCCGGCAGTGAGCACGCCAAAGATCGCGGAGAGCGTGAAGGCGGCGTCGAGATGGCGCGGTTCGAGATCGGGCCGCTGGACGATCGCCGGGCCGACGCCGAGCTGGGAGAAAATGGCGGAGATGCCGACGATGATGAGCGCCGCCCCGACGACGCCGTAGTCCGCCGGGGTGAGCAGCTTCGCGAGGACGACGAGGACCAGCGTCTGGAGCAGGGTCCGGGCGGCGGCTTCGGCGGCGGCCCAGAGCAGGCCGCGCTGGGTTTTTTCGCGGAGGGTCGGCTGCTTCATCGGCCGGTCGGAGTCTTCCGTTTAAGTCCCATACACCCCCGCGCTCGAGTAGTTGCCTGCATCGTAGTAGTAGTAACCCGCGAGGCGGGAGGGGAGGCGGTTGAGGATGAACCCGGCCGGGGTTTGGTCCACACCTTCGAGGAGATGAAGGGCGCGCAACACGGTGCGGGCGGGCGTCTTCCGCGCGCGAACGACGAAGGCCGTGGCGTCGGCGTGTTTGACGAAGAGGAGGGCGTCGCTCACGGCGTTGATCGGAGCGGAATCGAGAATGACGCGATCGAATTTCTCCCGGGCATCCCGGATCAGCTTGGCAAAACGCTCGTCGGCGAGGAGTTCGAGCGGGCTGGCATTGCGATTGCCCGCGGGCATGAAGGTGAGGTTGGGCACCTTCGTCGAATGGCAGGCTTCTTCAAAAACGGCCTTGCCGCTGAGCACGTCGCTCAGGCCGACGGCCCCATGCTTCGTCGGAAAGCTCTTGCCGAGGCCGGGCTTGCGGAGGTCGGCGTCGATGATGAGGATGCAGAAGTTCTGTTGGGCCAGCGAGGTGGCATAGTTGGCCGAGCAAAGGCTCTTGCCCTCGCCCGGAATGGAGCTGGTGAACAGGATCACTTTGGGCAAGCCCTCCGGGAGCAGGGAAAGGCTGGTCCGCAGGCAGCGAAAGGCCTCGGCCTGGCGGGAGGAAGGATCGTCGATCAGCACCAGCGGCGACTCGTCGGCCTTGAGAAGTTTCTTGCTCTCGATCTCCGGCACGGCGGCCAGCGAGGCGAGATCGAGCGCGGCCTCCGCCTGGTCGAGCGACCGCAGCGAGGTGTCGAAGGCCTGCTGGAGAGTGATGAGCGGCTTCCTCGGCTTGCTCGGATTCTTCGGGACGAGGGGATCCTGAACGATGCGGATATTGCTGTTCTCGATGGCTGCGCCGACTTTCGTCTCCTTGGCGCGGGTCAGGACGGATTCGTAGAGCAGTTTGTCGGAATCGACCTGGCGCCGGAGTTCATCATACTGGATGGCGATGCGGCTGAGTTCGACCCCGCCCTTCTGCTGTTCCTGCAGCGCCGTCTTCAACTTCGCCTCGGCATCCTTGGCTCCCTGGTAGGTGTTGAGGGCGAGGCTCGCCCCTTTCCGTGCGGCACGATCCAGCGTCTCGCGCAGCCCCCGAAGTTCGCTCTGCGTCTGAATGTATTTCGGGTGGAGTTCGAGGGAGCGCTTTTTGATTTGGGAAAACTCGGATTCCTTGGTCGTGGTGAGTTTCAGCGCCTCCTGCACATCGGGCAGCCCCGAGACACTCTGGATGGCGAGCAACTCCTCCGGCGGCAGGGTCTGCGCCTTGCGCAAAATGGGGAGGTCGCTCTCGATCTTGATGCGATTGCTGCGCGCCTCCTCCAGCTTGATGTTGAGCTGCTTCAGGTAGTTCAGGGTCACGTCCTGTTTGTCGTTAAAGACCGTGCCATGCTTCTCGCGGTACTCCTGGAGGGTCTGCTCGAAATAACCCTTCGTGTATTCCTCCACGAGCGTGCGGGCCACTTTCGCGGCGCGCTCGGGGTTGACGCTGTCAAAGCTGATCTCGATCAACCGGCTGCCGCGCTTGAGCTTCGCCTGGAGCTGGCGCTGCATGGTTTCCGCCAATTCAGCGTCCATCCGCGGCGGATCGCCAGGAGCTGGACGGAACGCCGGATCCTCCGTTTCGAGGTCGTTCAGCTTGGCCACCCGGAGGAGCAGGGAGTTACTGTTCATCGCGCCCTCCACGCTCTTAAGGGCGATGTCGGACTTAAAGTTGTCCTGGGCCACGCCTGGGATGTTGATGACGTTGTCGGCGGCCTCGGTGACTTGGACGATCGTTGCCGAGGTGTAAACGGGGACCTTGCGCAGCAGATACGCGCCCGCCAGGGCCAGCATCCCGAAGAGGCAAAGGGCGATGATCCACCATTTTTCCCGGAGCAGAAAGAACCACGCATGGAGGTCGATGAGCTTGGCCTCGCTGGCCGGGGGTTGGGTGGATTTGGTGCGGGAACGGGTGGCCATGAGGTTAGAAAATGCTCTGCGCTACGGTGATCGTGTCGCCGGGGAGCACCTCGAAGCGCTCAGCCCCGGCTTTGGCCGCGGTCTCCTTGCCGTTGACCCGTCGTTGCACGACGATCTTGCCGGGGTTGGCGACTTTGGCATACCCGCCCGCGAGGCCGATGGCTTGGTGCAGATCGAGCGGTCCCTGATTGGGAAACTCAAAGGTGCCGCCCTTTTGCACTTCCCCGAGGACGGTCACCAGGCGTTTGGCAAACTCCTCCACGCCGACATTGACCTGCGGATTCACCAGATAGCCCTTGGCCAGGCGCGAGCGGATGATCTGCGCGGCTTCATCCACGGATTTGCCCCCCACTTTCATTGTGCCAATGAGCGGCACAGAGATCGTGCCGTCATTGCCCACCCGCGATTTCGTGGCGAGGTCATCTTCCTGAAACACCGTGACCGCGACGAGGTCGTTCGGAGCGAGGAGGTAATTGCCCTGCGCGTAGCCCGGAGCAGGAGCCACAAAGAGCAACGACAGCCCGGAGCTAAGGACGCTCCAAAACAACATACGTGCGTTAGGTATTCCCATAGACATAGATAGCCTCCTGCTGAGCAGGGTTACCGCCCCGGGGGGTGTCAGCTAAAAGAACGCGTTGAACTGCAAATCAACGGTCGTCTCCGAGTAGTCGTTTTTTTGCTGCGTCGAGTCATTCCGCCGAAACTGCGCACCCACCTCGCAACTCAGCCAGGACGTGATGTCCATGCCGCTGCTGGGATGAATGTAGTAAACCTCGTCGGTGCGCTGACTTGCGGAGGCGAAATACTCGTAACCCACGTTCTGATACCCACCCGCCGCCGCGAAATAGAAGCGCTTGGCAAAGCGCTGGCGAAACTGCGCCTCGACGCCGGTGATGTCGTAGTTGGCAGGCGGAAAATTCGCCGAGGTGACCGTGCGGCGGTAGCCCTGCAGATCAACCGAGGTGCCTGCAAACGGAAGATAAGACACGCCCAGGCTGAAGATGCCATTCGTGCGGTTGGCAAGGCCGTGGACATCGCGAAACTCCGTGCTATCGATGCGGTCGCCGGCGTTGTCACGGATGTAGGTGAAGAAGTTCAGCTCAATGGAGGTCTTCCCCGTTAAGTCATACTTGCTCGTCAGGGCACCCGTGAAAAGTTCACGCTCGACCCGCTCACCGAGATCCGCATCGGGCAGATTCATCGTCTGATAACGGGCTTTCAGGCCGATGGTCAGCCGCTTCCATTCATACTGACCGTCGAGCGTGACATCGTGGTCGAAGCTGTTCTCGCTGCTGTTATCCGCAAAAAGCGTCACGCTGGGGACATAGTGGACGAAGATATAGTTCTCCACCGCCAGGATGTCGGACCGGTCCGGGTTAAACCGGGCTTCATAGCTGCCGAGGCTGGCCAATTCATTGCGAAACTCCCCGCGCCCGATCGCCACACCCGGCGCGATCGTGAAAATGAAGTCCTCCTGCTTGTTCGAGTGACTGATGAAGATGTTGTCGTTGTAGGTCGCGGTGGCATTGCCGTGCAGCACGAACTTCCACGGATGTTTGTCGATTTCCGGCTCCAACGACATGTCCTCCGACGCATCCGGGAACAGCGTGATCGTTTCCAGCACGGGTGACGGCGTCATCGGCAACGTCAATGTGGGATCGCTCAGGCGGGAGGGTCGATCGAGGACGGGTTCGGACTCCTGGGCCAGGGTCATCCCCGCGAAAACGAGGAAGCTGGTCACAACGAGGCGAACTGGTTTAGTGAACCGAAAAAGTGTCGGGGCCTTCATCCAATCCGGGAATAGCCCAAGGAGACCGGGGGGGGCAAAGGATTTCTTAGATTCATAATTCGATAAATTTTCAGTGGTTCTGGGAACTGCAGGCCGCTTGCTTTGGTCGAAAAGCGTGACAGCGTCGGGGCATGAAAGCCAATCCCGTTCCCACTGCCTGTCCTGATTGTGAAATGCCGCGCCCGGCCACGCTCCAGGACTCGCCGATCGACCGCCGCGCTTTCCTCCGCGCCAGTGCGGCGGCGGCGCTGGCGGCGGGTGTGGCGCCTTGGGCGCGGGCCGAAGAACGGCCAAAAAGCGAAACGCTGGTCGCGCAGCTTTACCAGTCGCTCAGCGAGGAGCAGCGCAAGGCGGTGTGCTTCGGCTTCGACGACCGGAAGCGCACTCGCGTGGACAATAACTGGCAGATCGTCCCGCAAACGGTGGGCGGCTTTTTCAACAAGGATCAGCAGGCTCTGATTACGGACATTTTCAAGGGGCTGCACTCGCCTGAATACGCGGAGAAAGTCATGGCGCAGGTGGCGCACGACAGCGGGAAGGCCGGTTTCGGCTCATCGAGCGTGGCGCTGTTTGGCGAGCCGGGCAGTGGAAAGTTCGAGTTTGTGCTGACCGGGCGGCATTGCACGCGGCGCTGCGATGGCGATTCGGTGGAAGGCGCGGCGTTTGGCGGGCCGATTTTCTACGGCCATGCGGCGAAGGGTTTCACCGAAAAGGCCGACCACGAGGGCAATGCCTACTGGTATCAGGCGAAGCGGGCCAACGGCGTTTTCCAGATGCTCGATGGCAAACAGCGCGAGAAGGCGCTGCTCGACACGGGGCGCGATGAAGAGGGCGACGCCACGGTGAAGCTCTCCGGCAAAAAGAACGGCCTCGACGGCATCCGCGTGGGCGACTTGAGCAAAGACCAGCAGGCCGAAGTGCAGGCCGTGCTGCGCGACCTGCTCGCGCCTTTCCGCAAAGAGGACGCCGACGAGGCGATGCGGCTGATCAAGGCGTCGGGCACCGACCACCTGCACATGGCGTTCTATAAGAGCGACGACATCGGCAACGACGGCGTCTGGGACGTGTGGCAGGTCGAAGGGCCCGACATGATCTGGCACTTCCGCGGCGCTCCGCACGTCCACGTTTGGGCGAATATCCGCGCTGCGACGTAGGCTGCGAGACGCGGAGGGTTCAGTGTTCAGTGTTCAGTGAAAGACAACGACTGTAGGACTGAATACTGACCACTCCTCCCCAGCTACGCCGCGACCGCCGTGTCGGCCAAGGCCCGGGCGACGGCGTTGGTGAGCTGTTTGGAGATGTAGGGCTTCGGCAGATAGGTCACGCCTTTGCGCAGGCCCGCTTCCTTTCCGAAAAGGCTCTCGCTATAGCCGCTGCTGAAGATGATTTTGCCCTCCGGGCGGTCGGCGCTGAAACGCTGGGCCACATCGCTGCCGGAGAGTCCTCCGGGCATGACCATGTCGGTGAGCAGGAGGTCGATGCGCCCGGTGAATTCCTGCCAGGCGGCGATGGCGCGGTGGCCGTCGGCGGCTTCGATGACGTGGTAACCGGCGTCTTCCAGCACACACCGCGCGAGTGAACGGACATCGTCGTCGTCTTCCACGAGCAGGATCACGTCGTTCGCCACTTCGCGCTCCGGCGCGGCGGGCGGCGGAGCTTCGCCATCCGCCTCCCGGTCGGTGACCGGCAGGTGAATGCGGAACGTGGTCCCGCACCCCAGTTTGCTCTCGACCTCGATCCAACCTTCGTGCTGCTGAACGATTCCGATGATGGTGGCGAGGCCCATGCCGGTGCCTTTGCCCACTTCCTTGGTGGTAAAAAACGGCTCAAAGATGCGCGTGCGCGTTTCCTCGCTCATGCCGGAGCCGGTGTCGGTGACGGTGAGGCAGGCGAATTGTCCGGCCCGCGCCTCGGGGCGGCACTCGGCGTCGCTGCCCGAGATCTCCGCAGCCTCCAGGCGCACCGCGATGGCCCCGCCGCCGGGCGTCGCGTCGCGGGCATTGACCACGAGATTGATGATGATCTGCTCGAGGCTGCACACGTCGGCGTAGACGAGCGGCAGGCCCGGCGGCAGATCGAAAGTGAGGGTGATGTTTTCCGGAATGAGCCGCCCGAGCATCGAGCCGACGCTCTGAATCACGTCGCCGAATGAGACGACCTTCTTTTCCATGACCTGCTTGCGGCTGTAGGCGAGGAGCTGCCGGGTGAGCGCCGCGGCGCGTATGCCGGCGCTCTGAACCTGCTCCAGCGACCACGCGATATCCCTGTCGATTCCGGCCTTGGCCAGTTGCAGGCTGGTGTGGCCCTGGACAACCGTGAGGAGGTTGTTCAAATCGTGCGCGACTCCGGCGGCGAGCTGCCCGATGCCTTCCAGCTTTTGCGACTGGCGGAGCTGGGCTTCGAGCTTGAGCTGCTCAGAAATGTCCTGCACCACGGCGAGCAGGTGCGGCCCGGAGGCGAGCTCGAAGCGCTCGATCCAGAGCAGCGCCGCGCGCTCCTCGCCCGCAGCCGAGACGAGCTGGCAGGCCCGCTGGCGCACCGGCCGGCCACCCATGATCTGGTCGGCGACTTCGCCTTTCGACGAAACATCGAGCACCACCCCGGCCTCCCACAGCGAACGCCCCAGCAGCTCCGGCCGCTTGCGCCCGGTGGCGGCAAGAAAAGCGCGGTTCATCTCGATGCAGCCGTAATCGCTGAAGCGCAGGATCGCGACCGGCAGCGGGCAGGCCTCGAATGCTTTCGAGAGCCGCTCCTCGGAATGTCTCAACGCTTCCTGCGCAAGTTCGCGCTCGGACATTTCGAAGGTCAGCCGGACGTTGCTCTCCTGCAGCGCCCAGGTGCGTTCGTCCACGAGCAGGTTCAGGTCTTTGAGCTTGTGCCGCGCCTGCTGGGTCACGCTCCACTTTTCCGTCAGGGCGTGCGCGAGTTGGAGCACCTCGATGCTGTCGAACGGCTTTTTCAAAATGACCAGCCGGTCGGACTTGCCCAGCTTCGCGATGATGTCCTGCCACGAGTAGTCGGAATATGCTGTGCAAATGACGATCTGGATCGCGGCGTCGATTTTCCAAATCCGCGTGATCGTTTCCACCCCGTCCCAGCCGGGCGGTATCCGCACATCCACGAAAGCCATCGCATACGGCCGGCCCGCGGCGAGCGAGCGCTCCACCATCGCGAGGCCCTCTTTGCCTTGGAAAGCCGAGTCGAGCTGGAAATCGCACAGCGGCGCGGTCGTTTCCTTGGGTCCGAAAAATTCCGCCATCACGTTGTCCAGTGCGCCGCTCACCGGCGGCGCCGGCCCGATGATTTTGCGAAAATCGGTGTGAATTTCGGGATTGTCGTCGATGACGAGGATGCGGTTGTTGCCGGTCGTGGCAGGAGTCGGATTCATGAGTCGGTGAAAGGATTGGTTACGCCACGGCGGCGGTTCCGGCCCGGGCCACCGGGAGATCGAGGGTAAAGATGGCACCAGTCCCGGGGCCCTCGCTGTAGGCACTGAGCGCGCCGCCCATGCCGGTGGCAGCGAGCGCGCTGCTGTGGAGACCAAAACCGTGACCGTCCTTTTTCGTGGTGAAACCGTGCGAAAAGATGCGCGTGAGATTTTCCGGCGCGATCCCGCCGCCGCTGTCCTGCACGGCGATTTTCACGAACTCTTGACCGTTGCCCTGGATTTTCACCACGACGCGGCGCTCGTCCCGCCCGGAACTCTCGATGGCCTGCTTGGCATTGCGCAGCAGGTTGACAAGGATTTGCAGGACCAAGTGCTTGTCCACCAGCACGCGGGGCACTTCCTCAAAGGCCTGCACCACGGTGATCCGGTGCCGGGTGAGCGCCGTGGAATTGATCTTGATGGCGTTGTCCACCACCGCCTGGACGTCGAGTTCCTCGACGATGCCGTGGCCTTTGGCAAAGCCCTGCTGCATCGAGACGATCTCTTTGATGTGCGCGATGTTGCGCGTGATCGAATTCACCTCCTCCAGCAACTCCGCATGCTCCGCCCGCAGCGCCTCCGCCACGCGCGAAATCAGCTCGGGAATGTGCGGCCCGCGCGGATCGCGGGCGACGAAACCCGCGAAGTCCGCCGCCTGCAACGTGAGCAGACCCGCGACCTTGCCGAGTTCGATGACCTTCGAGCCGCGCAGCCGGTCGCTGATCACATTGCCCGAGACGTTCACGCTGTTGAGCACGTTCCCCACATTGTGCAGCACACCGGTGGCCACCTCGGCCATGCCGGCAAAGCGCGAGCTATCGACGAGGCTGGAGTTCGCCTGCTCGAGTTCCTCCGCCGCGCGCTTTTGCGCAGTGATGTCGTAAAACACCCCCTGCACCGCCAGCGGCTGGCCGTCGCTGTCCAGCGTGACCGCCGCGCTCTCGCGAATCCAGACCATGCGCCCATCTGCCGCGAGCATCCGGTATTCGCAGGCATAGGACGCCTTTTCCGCCACCCGCCGCGTCCGGTCGGCGATGGCCCATTGGTCTTCGGGGTGCAGTTTTTCGCGCCAGAAATTTTCCGACGCCAGCCAGTGCTCCGGCGTATAGCCGAGCAGGCGTTCGCTCTGGCGGCTGACAAAACGGAAACGGAACGTCTGCGCATCCGCCTCCCAGACGATGCCATCCACGGAATTGACCAGTGTTTCGAACCGCTGCTTTTCACCCCGCACTCCCTCCTGTTCGCGGAGCTGCCTCTGCAAATCGCGGGTGGCGATCTGATGCATGAGCAGCGCGCTCCCGCCGGCCACGATGAGCAGGAATATCGCGAGGTGCCCGATGGTCGTCAGCCGGGCGCTTTGGACCGCCGCGACCCACCTCGTGGCGTCTAAATCCACGCCGAGCACCGCCTCCACATCGCCCTTGAAATCGCGGATCGGCACCAGCGCGGAGACCCAAGTCCCCCAGCGATCCGTGGCCGGCGTATCCTGAAACACGGTCTGCCCCGCGAGCACGGCGTCCATCACCTGCGCCAAGTCTCCTTCATAAACTTCGCCGATCTTGGTGCGCTGCTCGCGTTCACCTTCAAATTTGCCATCGCGATCGTAGTCCGTCTCAGAATCGACAATCAGCGCGACGCGGCCATCCGGCAGCTTGCGCAGCGTGTAGATGTCATTGATCGCCGGGTTCACCTTCAGCCAGCGCTTCTCCGCCTCGATCATCCGCCAATACTTCGGATCGTCCGGCCAGGTTTTCAAAGTGATCTCCTGATGCCCGATTCGCCCCAACTCCTGCGCGTAAGTGAGTGCGTAGCCTTCCACCATCTGACGCAGCCGGTCTCGCTCCCGCTGGGCCGCGCCCTCGACGAGAAACCAGCCGCTCCCCAGCACCGTCAGCACGATCATCCACATGACCGGCACCACCACACCCCTTGCCCTTTCCCGCCACATCCAGCGGTGCAGCACCGCAAAAACGAGCACAGCTCCCGCAGCCAGGATTACGTAGTCGAGATGCGAGTGCAGGAAATTGGTCATGGTTGCGCGCGAATCGCTGAAAACACTCCTCCTCTCAGCGAATTCGATGCCACCGCACCTGTCTCAACCGCCGAAATCGAGCCAACTGAAGAAATGCCGGGGCGCAAAGCACGCTCCTCGGGCCGGAGAGCCGCCGGTCGGTCAGGCGCGGCGCGGAAGAATGCTCCGTGCCCAATTCCGCATCCGCACCAAAGCACTGAGGTCTGAATACTGAATACTGAATACTCCGGCCGGCCACCCCAGATGCCCGAAACGCCGTGCTCTTGACGCTCGCGCTGCCCCCGCTAACCTCCCGCGCCTTCTCAAAACAATGCTCCGCGTTCCCGGCCTCCTTTTCCTGACTGCGCTGCTTTTCTGCGGCTGCGCAGACCACGCCCCGCGCTTCTCTAGCGAAACCGCCTATCTCGGCGGCTATCACAGCCGGCATACCCGCCCGGTGATCGCCCCGCGCGGCCATGTGGACAGAGTCTCCTACTGGGATGGCGATCAAATTTCCGGCAAGCCCTCCATCCGCATCAGCCTCGGCGAGCAGCGCGCCTATTTCTACAAAGGCGCCCTGCTCGTCGGCGTCTCCGCGATCTCCTCCGGGCGCGCGGGCTTCGAAACCCGAACGGGTAATTTCAAGATCATCCAGAAGAGCAAAGACCACATCTCCTCACAGTTCGGCGACTATGTGGATCTCGACGGCAACCCCATCCAAAAGGACGTCGACACCCTCAAGGATCCCAAGCCGAAAGGCGCGATTTACGACGGCGCGCGGATGCCGCACTTCATGCGGATCGTCGGCGGCATCGGGATGCACGAGGGCTTTCTCCCCGGCTACCCCGCCTCGCACGGCTGCATCCGCATGCCCGGTTTTATGGCGGCCACTTTTTTCCAAAATGTGGCGCTGGGCACGCCAGTCACGGTGGTGAACTGACGCATGCCGCTCCCGGAAATCTCCGTCGCCGAAGCGCGCGACCGCCTCGCCGGGCCGACCCCGCCGCGGCTGATCGACGTGCGCGAGGCCGGGGAGTTCGCCTTCGCGCACATCGCCGGGGCCGAACTGCTCCCGCTCTCGCAATGGCCGGCCATCGCCGCGGAAAAACTCCCCGACCCCGCGCAGCCGCTGCTCCTGCTCTGCCACCACGGCATGCGCTCCGGCCAGGCCACGGCGTTCCTCGTGCAGAGCGGCTTCACCGACGCCACGAACATCGCCGGCGGCATCGCTGCGTGGTCGGAGGAAATCGACCCGTCAGTCCCGCGCTACTGAGCGCGCCCGCACGACGAAACGCCACGCACCCAGCGCCACGCAGGCCAGTGCGGCGATTTGGTAGCCGGAAAAACCGCCCGTCACCCGCGGCGTCGCGCGCAGAAACTCGTGCGCGAAGCGGAACGCGCCGTAGGCCATGAGGTAAACGTGGAAGTGCTGCCCGCGCTGCCGCGCGGGGCGGAGCGTTATCCGCAGCGAAGCCGGAGTAATACCGGCAGAACGAATCCAGCTTCCCATCCGGCCGGATGACGTGCGTGCAGCAGCGGTCAATGCGGTCTTCGTCCCACGTCCCGGCGTCCATGAAGGGCTTGATGAACAGGCGGAAGGTGTTCGTCTCGTTCAACTCGAATTCCTTGAGCAGCGCGCCGCAGCGCTCGATGGCCCGCCGCCGCATCGCGCGCAGATCGGCTCCGCGCAGCGTGCGCTGACCGGCTTCCTGCGGGCCGTCGAATTGCAGGTAGAGCTGGAATTTTCCGTAACGAAACGTCTTTCCGAGCTGGTCGAGAAAGGCGTCGTCGGTCGCGAGGCGGACGCCGTTGGTATTCAGCAGCACGTAGTCGATGCCGGGGTTCGCGTGCAGCCACGCGAGCAGCTCGGCGAACTGCGGATGCAGCGTCGGCTCGCCGCCCGAGAGCTGGAGAATCTCGATGCCGCCCTTGTGGTCGATCACGCCCTGGATGCGCGCCTGCAACTCCGCCAGCGGCACCGCATCCACCTCCGTGCTCCGCGGCGAATCCGCAAACCACGTCGGGCACGCGAGGTTGCACGAGTTCACGATCTCGATCAGCGCGAGGCAGGTGGAAAGTCGCTCGAACGGCGCTCCACGGGCACCGAGGGGAGCGCGGGCTTCCAGCCCGTGGTCGCCGGCATCCTGCCGGCGACTGACCGCCCGCGGTTCGTGCGCGTTATCAATTTGCGACGCGCCCTCCCGTCCGTCCGGCAGGATGCCGGCCGGTACGGGCTGGAAGCCCGCGCTCCCCGCGGCATTGCGCCCGAGCGTGCCGCGCACCGCGCCGTCGCTGGCCGAGCAGGCATTGCCGCCACAGCACGCGTTCTGCGGATCGCCCTGCGCGAGCCAGTAAAACCGCGCGTCCGACGCGATGCACACCTCCACCTCGCCATGCTCCGTGCACCGCCGCCGCATCACTACCCACTGCTGCTTCGCATCCCCGATTTTCCAAACCTCCCCCGAACACTCCGCGTGGCACACCGGGCAGCGGGACTTGGTGCGCTTGAGAAGAGTTTTAGCAATGAAAACCACGAAAGGTGAGTCAGTGAAAATTCAACTCCCCGATCGCCGTGGCGCACCCCGATCCCGCCGCCACTGCGCTTGCCGACCATCACGGCGCAAACAATCGAGCAGACCAGCATGGCGACGAGCGTGGCCATCGAAAGCAACAGGCCGAAACCTTGAAGATCGCTGTTGCGACCACCAATCGCCGAACACGCGGCCGCGACCGCCATGCTCGCGATCGGCGCGAAGAGGGTGATGAAAAAGGCGCGGCTCAGCGGCGGTTTGGCGTCGGGAGTGGGCGGGGGTGTTTCCATGCCTGCACGCTAACCAGCCACTCACCGTGCGTCACGCTTTCCGATGCGCGCCCGCCGCGATGCTCCGCCGCGCCAGCGGCGGCGAAAAATCAATCCGTCATCCTGAGCGAAGTTCCCGGCGGGCGAAGGTGGCGGGAACGGAGTCGAAGGACCTCTAACTATTCGCGGGCGGAGGCGGTGGGAGAACGGCGACCACGGATTACGCGGATTTCTGAAAGTCCGCGCAATCCGTGGTCCAAAACCTCCCGCCGCCGCCTTCGCCCCCGCCGAATAGTTAGAGGTCCTTCGACTGCGCTGCGCAAAGCCTCCGCTCCGCTCAGGATGACGGGTGTTTTTCCGCCGACCTACCCCTGCGCCCGATGCACGCGCGTCGCGACCTTCAGCCGCAGCGCGTTCAGCGCAATGAAACCCGTGGCGTCGTTCTGGTTGTAAGCCTTCGTCGGGTCGGCCTCCATCGTGGCGATGTCGGGGTTGTAGAGCGAAAGCGGCGACTTGCGGCCAGCGGTGATGACGTTGCCCTTGTAGAGCTTCAGCCGAACGGTGCCGGTCACGTTTTTCTGCGACTCGGTGACGAGCGCCTGCAACGCCTCGCGCTCGGGCGCGAACCAGAAGCCGTTATAGACCAGCGTCGCGTATTTCGGGATGAGCGAGTCGCGCAGGTGCATGACCTCGCGGTCCATCGTGAGCGACTCCACCTGCCGGTGCGCGAAGTGCAGAATGGCGCCGCCCGGCGTCTCGTAGACGCCGCGCGATTTCATCCCGACGAAGCGGTTCTCCACGAGATCCACGCGCCCGATGCCGTGCTTGCCGCCGAGCTTGTTCAGCACGCGCATGATCCCGAGCGGGGAAAGGCGCGCGTGATTTTCCGCATCGTATTGCACCCCGCTGATGCCGAGCCCGGCGAGCACCGCATCCAACCCGTCGCCGCCGACCGCGACACAGTTTCCCTTTTCAAAAACCAGCTCCACGTGCTCCGCCTTGTCCGGCGCTTCCTCGGGCGAAACCGAGAGCACATACATCTCGCGCGCCTGGTCCGCGCTCGCGTCGTACCACGGGTCTTCGAGGATGCCGGCCTCGAACGAAATGTGCAGGAGATTGCGATCCATCGAATACGGCTTCTTCGCGCTCGCCATCACCGGGATGTTGTTCTTCTCCGCATACGCGATCATCTCCGCGCGACCGGGGAACTGCTCGCGAAACCGCTCCTGCCGCCACGGCGCGATGACCTCCAGCTCCGGCGCGAGGGCCGCCGCCGTCAGCTCGAACCGCACCTGGTCATTGCCCTTGCCCGTCGCGCCGTGCGCCACGGCGTCGGCCTTTTCCGCCTTGGCGATTTCCACCATCCGCTTCGCGATGCACGGGCGCGCGATGCTCGTGCCGAGAAAGTATTGCCCTTCGTAAATCGCGCCCGCCTGCATCATCGGGAAGATGAAATCCCGCGCGAACTCCTCGCGCAGATCGTCGATGAAACACTTGCTCGCGCCGGTGCTCAGCGCCTTGGCTTCGAGGCCGTCGAGTTCTTCCTCTTGGCCCACGTCGGCGCAAAACGCGACGATCTCCGCGGAGTAGGTTTCCTTCAGCCAGGTGAGCAGCACGGAGGTGTCGAGACCCCCGGAATAAGCGACGACGATTTTCATAGGGCGCACGTTCTAGCCGCGAACCGCGCGCGATGGGAACACGGATTTTGCACCGGGTGCAGCCCGCCCCCCCGCGTCCGCCTACCCCGCAAACTCCCGTACGACCAGCGTGGCATTGTGCCCGCCAAACCCGAACGAGTTGTTCAGCGCGACCTTCACCTTTTTCTCGCGTGCAGTGTGCGGCGTGTAATCGAGGTCACACTCCGGGCTGGGCTCGTCGAGATTGATCGTCGGCGGGATGATCCCGTCGCGAATGGTCAGCGCGCAGGCGATGGTCTCCACCGCGCCGGCCGCGCCGAGCAGGTGGCCGGTCATGGATTTCGTGGAGCTAACGGTCAGCCCGTTCGTCGCGCGCGCGCCGAAGACCGTCTTGATCGCCTTCGTCTCGCACAAATCGCCGACCAGCGTGGAGGTGCCGTGCATGTTGATGTAATCCACGTCGTCCGGCGTGAGGCCCGCCTTTTTCAAAGCCATGCTCATGCAGCGCGCGGCACCGGTGCCCTCGGGATTGGGCGAGCTCATGTGGTAGGCATCGGAGGTCAGGCCGTAGCCGCAGAGTTCGCCGTAGATGCGCGCACCGCGCTTTTTGGCGTGCTCCAGTTCCTCGATCACGATCACGCCCGCGCCCTCGCTCATCACGAAACCGTCGCGGTCTTTGTCAAAGGGACGCGACGCCTTGGTCGGGGCGTCGTTGCGCGTGCTCATGGCCCGCATCGCGGCAAATCCGCTCATGCCCATCGGCACGATCGTGGCCTCCGAGCCGCCCGCGAGGAAGACATCGGCGTCGTCCTCCAAAATCATCCGCCAAGCCTCGCCGATGGCGTGGCATGCCGTCGCGCACGCGGAGACCGGCGCGAAATTCGGTCCGCTCCAGCCAAACTCCATCGAGACCAGCCCGCTGGCCATGTTCGCGATCATCATCGGAATGGTGAACGGCGACACCCGGCCCGGCCCTTTTTTGAGCAGGATCTCGTGCTGATCCTCCAGCGTTTTCAGCCCGCCGATGCCGCTGCCGACGATCACGCCGCAGCGGTCGGGATCGGAAACCGCGGTGAGCCCCGAGTCCTCCACGGCCATCTTCGCCGCCGCCATCGCGAGCTGCGAGTAGCGGTCGGCGCGGCGCACGTCCTTGGGGTTTTTGAAATACTTCCCCGGCTCGAAATTGCGGACCTCGCCCGCGATCTGGCAGTCGAAGCCCGTGATGTCGAAATGCGAAACCCGCCCGATCCCGCTGACGCCGTGGGTGACGCTGTGCCAGAAGGAATTCAGATCATGGCCCACGGGGGTGATGGCGCCCATTCCGGTGATAACGACTCTGCGTTGTGAGGACATAAGTCGGCCAACGTGACCGGGAAGCGCGCGCCGTGGCAATGGGAAAAATGGGGCGAAACCGACGCGCACTCTCCGCTTGTCCGCCCTGCCGAATCGCGCCACCCTCCGCGCCCCTATGAGATACATCTCGACCGTCTTTCAGAAACTGAAGCGGCATCCGAAGCGGATCGTTTTCCCGGAAGGCACGGAGCCGCGCGTGCTGCGCGCCGCCGCCCGCTTTGTGAAGCTCCAGCTCGGCGCGCCCATCGTGCTCGGAAAGCGGGACGAGATCGAAAAAATCGCCGTCACGGAGAAGATCGACCTCGACCACATCGGGATCATCGACCCGGCCACCTCGGATGAGATGCCCGCGTTTATCAGCCGCCTGGAAAAGCTCAAACGCTACCACAATCTCGGGTCGAAACAGGCGGTGGAGATCCTCACGAACCCGAATTACTTCGGCGCGATGATGACGCAGTATGGCCTCGTCGATGGCCTCGTCGCCGGCGCGCGGGAGACCGCCAGCAGCGCGCTGCGCCCGATCATCCAGCTCATCAAGCCGCTCCCGACCACCACGAGCATTTCGTCGTGCATGATGCTCGACCTTTCCAACAAACGCTACGGCGAGCGCGGCGTGATGTTTTTCGCCGACTGCGCGGTCATCCCGGACCCGACCGTGGAACAGCTCGCCGACATCGCGGTGCAGGCCGGCGCGGTCTGCCGCCAGATGACGGGCAACCGGCCGCGCATCGCCATGCTGAGCTTTTCCACCAAAGGCAGCGCCAACCTGCCCTCGCCGCAGAAGGTCGTGGCGGCCACCGCGCTCGCACGGCAAAAGGCCCAGGATCAGGGGCTGGAAATGGAGATCGACGGCGAACTCCAGGCCGACACCGCGCTGCTCTCCGACCTCGCGCAAAAAAAAGCCCCGACCAGTCTCGTGGCCGGCAAAGCCAACGTCATGGTTTTCCCCGACCTGAACAGCGGCAACATCGGCGCGAAGCTCGTGCAATACCTCGCCGGCGCGGAAACCTACGGCCAGATCCTGCTCGGCCTCACCAAGCCCTGCGCCGATCTTTCCCGCGGCGCGAGCGAGGAGGATATCCTCGGCGTCGCCGCGATCATCGGCCTCCAGGCCATCGAGTTCCGCAAGCTCTATCCCACGGGCGTCTGACCGTTCGCTCCGCGCGATGAATACCGTCACACCCCGCATTTTTGTCGCCGCCACGCAGCAGAACGACGGCAAGACCACCACCGCGCTCGGCCTTTTCTCGGCGCTGCAAAAACGGCTCGGGCGCATCGGTTTCATCAAGCCGGTCGGCCAGCGCTTTGTGGAGATCGAGGGCAAACGCATCGACGAAGACTCCGTGCTCATGGATCAGACCTTCAGCGTCCACACCCCGCTGGAGGCCATGAGCCCCATCGCCGTCGAGCCCGACTTCACGCGGCGCTATATCGAGAATTCCAATCACGAATTCCTCGTCCGCCGCATCCAGAATTCGTTTGACCGCGCCGCGTGGGAGAAAGATTTCGTCATCGCCGAGGGCACCGGTCACGCCGGGGTCGGCTCGGTTTTCGACCTCTCCAATGCCCGCGTGGCCAAGCTGCTCGCGAGCAAAGTCATCCTCATCACCGGCGGCGGCATCGGCCGGCCCATCGACGAGATCGCGCTGAACAAGGCGCTCTTTGACAAGGAAGGCGTCGAACTCGTCGGCGTGATCCTGAACAAGATTCTGCCGGAAAAATTCGAATACGTCCGCGACTTCGCCCGGCGCGGCTTCGAGCGCCTCGGCATCGATCTGCTCGGCGCGATCCCCGAGGAGCCGATCCTCTCCAACGCCACCCTCGGGCAGATCGCCAAGACCACCCGCGGCACCTTCCTCAACGGCAAAAACCGCTCCCGCCGCCGCGTCCAGAAAGTCATCATCGGCGCGATGAACTCCGGCCACGCCATGCAGTATTTCAAGCACGGCACGCTCATCATCACGCCCGGCGACCGCGAGGACGTGATCCTCGCCGCCCTCTCCGCCAGCACGCTCAGCGAGCACGAAGGCCAGACCATCGCCGGCCTCGTCCTCTGCGGCGACCTCGAGCCCAGCCCGCCCATTCTCGAGCTCCTCCAGCACTCCGAAGTCCCCGCCATCGCCACCCCGCTCGACAGCTACTCCGTGGCCAGCAGCATCCACTCCATGACCGTGAAAACGCTCCCCGGCGACGTGGAGAAAATCGACAAAATCCAAACGCTCATCGAGCGCTACGTCGAGATCGACCGCCTGCTCGCCAAGCTGTGAAGGGGAAGCGCCCAGGGCGCGGTGGGTTTACCTCTCGTTCCCAAAGTTAGCGCAGCGCTTTGGGAACGGATGCGGGGGGCGAAACTCCGTTTCGGTGGCGGTCGGGTGAGCATGGTGGGCAGCTTTCGAGGTCGTCGTGCGCGGATGGGAGACGGAGTCTCGCCGGGACCTACGTTCCCAAAGCGCTGCGCTAACTTTGGGAACGAGAGGCAAACGAGAGGCAAATCTCTATTTTTGATTACCTGCGGCGGGCAGCGGCACTTTGAGCCAGTTTTCCACTTTGATGCAGCGGGTG
>CAYQBV010000003.1:0-45357 GCA_964415705.1 uncultured Chthoniobacter sp.
GCTCGCGGAGTATTCCAAGGCCATTGGGGAACTGGCGAAGGAGCGGGGGGCGCGGTTTGTCCAACTAGACCTCTTCGATAAGCAAGAGTTCCTCCCCTCTTCGTGGAAGATGACCGACAATGGCATTCATCTCTCCCAATTCGGGTACGAAATCCTCGCGCTATCCCTTCAAGAGGCGTTGAGCTGGCCCTTTTCCAAGACACAAGAGGCGGCGATGAAAGAAATCACGGGCAACTCCCGCGAAGCGACTAATCGGATTGGAGCCCTCCGCGCCGCCATCATCCGCAAGAACGAACTCTTCTTCCACCGCTGGCGGCCGGCGAACTGGACTTACATCTTCGGCTTCCGCAAGGGCGAGCAGGGGCGCAATGCCAAGGAAATGCCGATGTTCGATCCGCTCATCGCCGAGGTCGAGGCGGAGATCGACCGTCTGAAACGCGCGTCGCTCAAGCCCGCGGAAAAACCGCCCGCCGACGCTGCCGGGAAAGTCACCGCCACGACCGAACCCGTCTCCGTGCCGGCGGCTCCCGCCGACGCGCCCGCGCCGCTCCCGTTGCCGAAATTCACCGTCGCCGACGGCTACCAGATCGAGCTTTGGGCGGAGAACCCCCTGCTGGAGAAGCCCACGCAGATGAACTGGGACGCCCTCGGCCGCCTCTGGATTTGCAGCTCGTCGCTTTATCCCCAGATCGCCCCCGGCCAGCAGGCCGACGACAAAATCCTCGTCCTCTCCGACCCGACGGGCACCGGCAAAGCGACGAAGAGCGAGGTCTTTGCCAAAGGGCTGCTCATCCCGACGGGGGTGGTGCCGGATTTAGCATTTAACAAGGAGCATTTAGCATTGGGGAAGGATGCGGCTGCGCCGGCAGGGAACGAAAAACCGAAGCGCGAAGCGCCCGGCCCCCAAATGCTCAATGCTAAATCCTCAATGCTAAATGCCTACGGCTGCTATGTGGGCCAAAGCACCGAACTCCTCCACATCGACGCCGCGGGCAAAAAGCGCATCGTCCTGAGCGGCTTTGGCACCGAGGACACGCACCACATCATCCACACCCTGCGCTGGGGGCCGGATGGACGGCTTTATTTCAACCAAAGCATCTACATCCACAGCCATCTCGAGACGCCGTGGGGCATGGTGCGGCTGAACTCCGGCGGCTGCCTCGCCTACGACCCGCGCACCGAGCGCACCGAGGTCTTTGCCAAAGGCTGGGTCAACTCCTGGGGCCACGCCTGGGACCGCTGGGGGCAGAGCTTTTTCACCGACGGCGCGGGCGGCGAGGGCATCAACTGGGCCTTCCCCGGCGCGACCTTTGTGACCTACGAGCGCGCCCGGCAGATCGTCCCGAGCGTGAGCCCCGGCAACTACCCGAAATTCTGCGGCCTCGAAATCCTCTACAGCCCGCATTTCCCCGCCGACTGGCAGGGCAACGCCATCACCAACGACTTCCGCGCGCATCGCATCGTGCGCTTTAGCATCACCGACCTCGCCACCGGCGAAAAGCCGCGGTCCGGCTACATGGCCAAGCAGATGCCCGACATCGTCCGCACCGACGACGCGAGCTTCCGGCCCATCGACGTGAAGATGGGCCCGGACGGCGCGCTCTACGTGGCCGATTGGTCGAACCCGATCATCAACCACGGCGAAGTCGATTTCCGCGACCCGCGCCGCGACCGCCACTCCGGCCGCATCTGGCGCATCAGCAAAAAGGACACGCCGGTGGTGAAGTGGGAGCCGCTACCCCACCTGGTAGCGCCGTCACCGCGGCGTGACGATGGGACAATCCCTCAACCTGCAAATGCGCCGCTTTTCAAAATGCTCCTGAGCAATAATTCATGGCATCAAGAGCAAGCTAGGCGCGTGCTGCTGTCTTCCGATCAGGCTGTTGTCTCACAAGAGATCGGCCAGTGGTTAATCCACGACATGTTTAGCACCGGAAGAGGAACTGTAACGGGCGCTCCCCACTTCGAAGCTATGAGATTAAGGCCCGATGATTTGTTGAACACGGCCAAGCTCGCAGGCGAAGTGTCTATGCCAGAAGCTCGGGCTGCGGCTGCCCGCTCTCTCGGAGTTCAGCAAGCTGCGATTCGCGAGGTAAAGGCGAAGCTCGAAACGGCCAAATCGGCATCGCCGTCAGAGGCCGCGAACCTCGAATACGCAAAACGGTCGTTCGCCAGCATCATCGATTCGTCAATCTTCGAGAAACTCATCGCCGACCCGAATCCCCGCGTCCGCCTCGAAGCCATGCGCGCCCTGGCCCGCATCCCCACCGCCCTCAGCGCCGAGCTGATCCTCGACGCGGCGATGAAGAACAACGGCGACGTTTTCCTCAACCACGCGGCGTGGCTTTCCATCAATGAACTGGCCAAGCCGTGGACCGACGCCATCGCCAGCGGCGCGTGGAAGTCCGAGGGGCGCGAGGCGCAGCTCGATTTCGGGCTCAAGGCGCTGCCCGCCGACCTCTCCCGCGCCACCCTCGCCCGGGTGCTCGCCGAGGGGAAAGTCAACCTCGCCCAAGGTCCGTGGATCCAACTCATCGGCCAATCCGGCGGCCCCGAAGACCTGCGCCGCCTCTACGAAATGCTGCTCGTCTCCTATGGCACCGTGTGCTGCCCGGACAAGGACGTGGAGGCGCTCAAAGCCGCGCCCGTCAACGACACCGACGCCCTGCGCATCCTCGCCGCGCTGCTCGAATCCGCCCGCGTGCGCAACGCCCGCCCCGCCGGCGATCTGGCCAAGCTCGAACGGCTCGTCCTTCACACCAAAGGCGTGGTCCGCGCCGCCAGCGTGCGCCTCGTGGGTTACTGGAAACCCGACGGCGCCCTGCGCTGGCTGGAGACCGCGCTCACCACCGGCGACACCCCCGCCGACCCCGCGCTCGTGCAGAACGCCATCGAGAGCGTGCGCGACCTCGGCGGCGCACCCGCCATCGCTTTGCTGAAAAAGCTCGCCGCCGACCAAGCGCCCGCGCCCCGCCGCCAGCAGGCCGCCGCCGCGCTCGCCGCGCTCGACCTCGGCGGTTCGCTGCCCGAGATCGCCGCCGCCATCTCCGCCGCGCCCAGCGAGGACGCCGCCCTCGCCGCCTGGCGCGACGTTTTCAAAATCAAGGGAGCCGTCGAGACCGCGACCGCGCGGCTTTCCACCGACGCTTGGGGCAAGGCGCTCGCCAAACCCGCCCTCGCCGCCGGCCTCCGCGCCGCGCGCGAAGCCGGGAAGAAAGGCGAGAAGCTCGTCGCCGAGTTCACCGCGCTCGCCGGGCTGGCCGACACCGCCGGGAAAGCGCCCGCGGATTTCGCCGCGATCGTCGAGCAGGTGAAAAAGAACGGCAACCCCGCGCGCGGGGAACTCGTCTATCGCCGCGCCACCAGCGGCTGCGTGACCTGCCACGCCATCGGCAACGCCGGCGGCACCGTGGGCCCGGCGATGACTTCGCTCGGGGCGAGCGCGCCGCTGGATTACATCGTCGAGAGCATCTATGCGCCGAGCGCGAAGATCAAAGAGGGCTACGACGCCGTGACGCTCTCGCTCAAGGACGGCACCGAGATCACGGGCATCGACACGCGCGAAACCGAGCGCGAGCGCTTCCTGCGCAACGTGGCCGGGCAGGAGATCGCCGTGGTGAAAACGAACATCGCCAGCCGCGCCTACCTCGGCTCGCTCATGCCCGCCGGCCTGCTCGACCAATACCCCGAGCAGGACCGCTGGGACCTGCTCGCCTTCCTCGGCGAACTCGGCAAACCCGGCCCCTACGACGCCAGCAAACCGCAAGTCGCCCGCGTCTGGCGCATCTACCCCGGCACCGCCAAAGACGCCGCGCTGAAAGGCGAGGCGAACGACGCTACCGCCAACGCGCTCACGCTCGTGGATGGGCGGCTGCTGAAAGAGCACCTCACGGAAGCGCTCCAGCTCGTGACGAAGCCAGGGGAGAAAGTGTGGGCCGTGACGCAGTTTCAGACGGCGACGGCGGGGCGGGTTGAAATCCTCCTTTCCGGCTCGAACACGGCCTGGATCGATGGGGCGCCGAGCAAAGCCGGCGTCGGCGTGAAAACTCCCGACGGCGCGTCTTACTTCGTCCCCGACCTCCCCGCCGGCCTCCACACCCTCGCCGTGGAACTCGACGTGAAAGATCTCCCCCCCGCCCTCCGCGCCGCCAGCACCGAAGCCACCTTCATCACGAACTGAGGTGGCGGCAAAGTAGCTTGGACTTTAGTCCAAAGTCTCCTTCCGTCCCCTTCGGTCGCTTCTTTGGACTAAAGTCCAAGCTACTTTCCTCCCGCCGCGCTCGCCGCGAAGCGCGCGAAAGACAACCCGCCCGCCTGCGCCCGCCGGGAACTCCGCTCAGGATGACGGATCGTTTTTTTTCGACGCGCTCCGCGCAGACCGCGTGCGTTGCGTTCGCGGCGCTTTCCATTTAACCCACGACGACACGCGCCATGAAAATCCCCGCCCTCCTCGCCGTCTCCCTGCTGCTCGCCGCCCACGCTTTCGGCGCCGATGCGCCGAAGCCCAACTTCGTCATCATCAACATCGACGACCTCGGCTACGCGGACATCGGGCCGTATGGCTCCACGCTGAACCGCACGCCGAACCTCGACCGCATGGCGAAGGAAGGGCGCAAGCTCACGAGTTTCTATGGCGCGCCGGTGTGCTCGCCGTCGCGCGCGGCGCTGATGACGGGCTGCTATCCGAAGCGCGTGCTGCCGATCCCGCACGTCCTTTTTCCGGCGGGAAAGACGGGGCTCGCGCCGGCGGAGGTGACGGTGGCCGAGGCGCTGAAGGCGCAGGGCTACGCGACGGGCATGGTCGGCAAGTGGCATCTCGGCGATCAGCCGGAGTTTTTGCCGACGCGGCAGGGTTTCGATTTCTGGTTCGGGCTGCCGTATTCCAATGACATGGGGCCGGCGGAGGACGGGGTGAAGAGCAACTTCGGCCAGCCGCTGCCGAAGAGGGGCGACGGTCAGCCGCCGCTGCCGCTGATGCGCGGCGAGACCGTCGTGCAGCGCGTGCTGGCGAAGGATCAGGAGACGCTCGTCGCGCGTTACACCGACGAGGCGGTCGGGTTCATCAAGGCCAGCAAGGACCGCCCGTTTTTCCTCTACCTCGCGCACAACGCGGTGCACTGGCCGCTTTATCCCGGTGAAAAATTCCGCGGCAAGTCGAAGAACGGGCTCTTCGGCGATTGGGTGGAGGAGATGGATTGGAGCGTGGGCGAGGTGCTGGAGACGCTGCGCGCGCAGGGGCTGGCGGAGAAGACGCTGGTCATTTTCACGAGCGACAACGGCGGCACGGGCCTCTCGGTGAACAAGCCGTTCCGCGGGCAAAAAGGCAGCACCTGGGAGGGCGGGATGCGCGAGCCAGCCATCGCGTGGTGGCCGGGGAAAATTCCCGCCGGCACCGCCAGCGATGCAATCTGCGGGATGTTCGATATGCTCCCGACTTTCGTGGCGCTGAGCGGTGGCGCGGTGTCCGCCGAGCGGAAACTCGATGGCGCAAATCTGTGGCCGATCCTTTCCGGCGAAGCCGGGGCCGCTGCGCCGCACGAGAGTTTTCTCTACTTCAAGGGTCTCGTGCTCGAAGCCGTGCGCGACGGGAAATGGAAACTCCATCTCGCGAAGGGCGAGCTTTACGACCTCGCCGCCGACCCCGGCGAAGCGACCAACGTGGCCGCCGCGAATCCCGACGCCGTCGCGAAACTCCGCGCGCTCGCCGACGCCACGGATGGCGATCTCGGCAAGACGGGCATCGGTCCCGGCGTGCGGACTTTGGGCAAAGTGGAAAGCACCCAGCCGCTGCTCGGTCGCGATGGCCAGCCGCGCGCGGGCTTTGAACCGAAGCCGTAGCACGACGCATGAATCCGATGATCCGAAACATTCTCCGCACGCTGCTGGTTAGCGCGTTCATTTCGCCCCTGCTGACCTCCGGCGCGGACGTTCTTGCCACAAACTCCCCGCTGAATCTGCTGCCGTGGCCGAAGTCGGTCAGCATGGCGACGGGCAGCGTCCGCATCGGCGACTCGTCGCGCATCGTCGCGATGCAGCCGGAGTTGAAACCGCTGGCGGAAATTTTGCGCGAGGAACTCCGGCTCGTCGTCGGGCTGAACCTCACCGTCGCGGCTGCGCCGGCGCGCGCGGGCGACATCGTGCTCGGCATCGTTCGCGAGCTCCGGGCGGGCGAGGAAATCCTCAGCGTGAGCAAAGGCGAGGTCGTGCGGACGCGCGATGGTGCGTACCGGCTCACGGCTCAGGACCGCGTGGTCATCGAGGGCTTCGACTATCGCGCCGTCGCCGAGGGCACGGCCACGCTGCTCCAAGCGGTCACGCGGTTTGAGAAATTCGCGGTCCTGCCGGCGATGACGATCAACGACTGGCCGCACGCCGACTTCACCGGCGTGATGCTCGACGTGGCGCGGCAGGCGAACTCCATTGATGACATCAAGCGCTGCATCCTCGTCTGCCGCGCGCGGAAAGTGCGCTACCTGCAATTCCACATGACCGACGATCAGGCGTGGACGTTTCCCTCCGCGGCCTACCCGAAACTCGGCACGATGAACGGCTCCGCGCACGGCGGTCCCGCGCCCCCGCGCTACGAACTCGCGGAGCTGAAAGCGCTCGTGAAATTCGCCGACGAGCGCGGCGTCACGCTCGTGCCCGAGCTGGAAACGCCCGGACATTCGGGCAACGCGTGCGCCACGCTGCCGGAGATTTTTGGTCACCTCGATCCCGCAACGAAAAAGCCCGCGCCGCAAGGCATGATGAACCTCGCCAACCCGAAGCTCTACGAAGCGCTGGACACGATCATCGGCGAGATGTGCGAGGTATTTGCGTCGTCGCCGTATTTCCACATCGGGTGTGATGAAGTCTCCGGTCTCGGCAACGTGGCCGCCACGCCCGAGGCGCAGGTTTTCATGCAGGAAAAAAAGCTGAAGGACGCGGGCGAGCTGCTGAGTTTCTTCGTCGGGCGGATGCACGAGATGGTGAAGAAGCGCGGGCGCAAGACGATCATCTGGGAAGGCGCGGCGAACGGCGCGGCGAAGGACATCGTCCACATGACGTGGGACGGCGGAGCGCGGACGGCGGAGCGGCTCGTGGCGCAGGGCATCACCACGATCACCGTGCCGTGGAATCTCGCGGGCGTGCCGTGGTCGGATTGGACGATGTATCACTCGAACGGGAGCGTGCTGAAAAAGGGCGACCCGGTGCTCGGGGCGATGCTGCCGGTGTGGGAGCAAAAGGGGGAGGTGCATTTGCGCTGGTTGCGCGGAGGTCTGGCGAAGCGGCAGGAGCGGACGTGGGGGCCGGACAACGCGATCGAGCCGGAGAACTTTGCGCGGCGGGCGACGGCGAGTGACCTCGTGCTCGACCGGCTGATCTACGGGTTTGCGATCCATCATACTCCGATGATCGAGGAGGGAATGACGCACCGGCAAATCACCGCGCCGACCCTGCTGTCGCTCGCGGCGTGGGGCGCGATCGGCACCGTGCGTTTTACGACCGACGGCACCGAGCCCACGGCGCAAGCGCCGGAGTTTGCGACCGCGCTTTCGCTCGCGGATAGCTTCACCGTCAAAGCGCGCGCGTTCGACGCGCAAGGCCAGCCCGCCGGGCCGGTGTGGACGCAGCCGTACGTCTTTGCCCCGCTCACGCTGGAAGCGCGCGGTCTGCTGCCGGACAGCACTTGGTTCACGGACACCGTCAGCGTGTCCGTGGCGTCCACGATGAAGACCGGCACGATCCGCTACACGCTCGACGGTTCCGCACCGCAACCGTCTTCGCCCGCCGCCGCGCAACCGCTCGCCTTCACCGCGACCACCGCGCTCAAGGCCCGCTGGTTCGACGCGCAAAACGTCGGGCGCGGGGAGATCGCCGCCGCGACCTATCAAAAACTCGCGACCGTGAAACATGCCGCCGTGAACAAGCCCATCACCATGACCGTGACGGCGAAACTCACCGAACCCGCGCAAAACGCGAAGCTGCTCGTGGACGGCGTGCTCGGGCGCGCCGGAGCGTGGGGCACACCCGAGGTGCTGCGGCTCGGCGACAGCGACCTCGAAGCGGTCATCGACCTTGGCGCGAAGACGGAGATCCAATCGGTCGTCGTGCGGTGCATCTACTGCCAGGAAGCCGGCATTTATCCGGCCAGGGAAACCGCCGTCTCCGTCTCCGACGACGGCCGCACCTTCACGCCCGCCGGGACCGCGGCCTTCAAAGTTCCCAGCGCGCGCGGTGCGGATGGCAGCAGCGTCACCGAGATCGTCGTCGCGACCACCGGCGCCGGCCGCTACGTAAAAATCGCCTGCAAGAACAACGGCCTCCTGCCCGCCTGGCACAACGCCCCCGGCGTCCTCGGGCACCTCATGCTCGACGAGATTCTCGTCAATCCCGTGAAGCCCGCCGCTCCCTAAGCCGCCGCCGCCGGATCAATGCAAGCCGCTGGGATTCGGCGGAGCTTCCCCTTTCGCGACCGCGGCTTTGGCCAGCTTCGTGATGTGGCGGAGGGCGAAAAAAGCGGCGACCAGGCCGACGACGAGGAAGACGTATTCGCCGGGATGCTTCGCTTGCTGCGCGCCCGTGGCGGCGGCCAAGCCCTGATGGGCGCTGACGCCGAGCCAGACGAAAAAGCAATTTGCGGGGATGATCGCGACGAACGTGGCGAGCAGGTAGGGCCAGAACGCGATGGAGGTGAGGCCATAGGCGTAGTTGGCAAAGCCGAAGGGGATCGGGCAGAGGCGCAGCAAGGCGATGATCTTCCAGCCTTCGCGGCCCACGGCGGTGTCGATGAGGCGGAATTTTTCGTGATGCCCGAGCCAGCGGTGGACGGTGCTGCGCGCGAGGTGGCGGGCGATGAGGAAATTGACCGCGGCCCCGGCGTTCGTGCCGATGGTGATGGCGACGAATCCTTTCCAAAAACCGAAGACGCCGCCGGCCCCGATGGCGGCGGGCGAAAGCGGGATGCCAATCATTTGGAGGAGGACGATTCCAAAGGAGTAAGCGAAGGCGCCGAACCAGCCGAGCTGCTCGAATTGGTCGTGATACTGGAGAAGGAGATCGGTGAAGCGCTGCATGGGTTTTCGGGAGCGCTGCTTGTCGCAGAAAGGCGTGAGTTTGCAACCGCCCGGGGAGCGGCGGCAGGTGGGGAACTTTTCGGCTGCGGGGTGGCCGGCTCCGGTGCTAGTTTGCGCGCTTCGCCATGAAACCTCCGCCTCGTCCGGTTCCCCGCGCGCCCCGCCCGGCGCAGCCCACCCTGACTCCGAAAGCCGCGGCTTCGTCGCGCGCGGGCCTCGTCTGGCTGCTGGTCCTGGTCGGCACGATCGGGGGCGGCGGCTACGCGTTTTACCGCGCGACGCGCGCTCCGCGGTCGGTGGCGGTCGCGCGGGTGGAGGCGACTCCGACCCCGGCGACTCCGGCTCCGGTGGTCGCGGAGTCGCCCGCGAAACCGGCATCGCCGGTGGTCGCGCCGATCGTGGATCAGGCGGCGGAACGGGCGCGGGTGCAGGCGCGAATCGAGGCGGTGCGGGCGATTGAGTTGACGCGTCCGCAGATGGCGCGGCGCGATTTTTCCGGCGCGGCGCAGGCGCTGGAGAATTGGCTGGCGGCGCATCCGGGGCCCGCGCAACGCGCGGTCGTGGAGCAGCAGGCGGCGCGGATGCGGACGGCGGAAAAGGCGGTGGCAGCGCTGCTTGCGCGGCCGGCGGCGCTGGTGGGCGCGCAGATTCCGGTGGGCAATGCGGTGTGGACGGTCTCGGGCGCGGCGGGCGGACGTTTGCTCTGCCAGGTGCCCGCGCAGTTCGGCTCCGTGGAGCGTCCGGTGGAAATTTCCGCGCTGAGTGAGGCCGCACTGGTCCAGCTCATGCAACGGGCGGATGCCGCCGGGCAGACGCTGCTCGCGCCTGGGTATTTGCTCGGTTTGGGAAAAAACAGCGAGGCCGCAGCCGCGTTGCGCGGGATCGCGCCGGAGGTGGAGGCGCTGCGCGCGGAGGTGGCGGAGGCCGTGGCGGTGGCGCGCGACGGGGCGCTGCTCGCGGAGCTGGACGGCGTGGAGAGCCTGCTCGCGCGGCAGGAGCCGGGCAGCGCGCAGGCGCGGCTCGCGGAATGTGAAAAGACTTATGCGGGCCACGAATTCCTGACCATCGCCTACGCGGCGAAGATCGGCGCGTGGCGCACCCAGATCGCCCGCGCCCCGGCCCCCGCGGCTCCCGTGGCGTCGGCCCCGGCGGCGGGCGACACCTACCCGGGCCTGCCCGTCTTCAATCTCTCCACGGCCGTCGCGGTGGGCGATCCGGATCGCCAGCAGCTCTTGCGCGCGGCGCAGTGGGCAGCTGCCTCCGGAAATTGGGAGCGCCATTTCACCCAGCTCAAAACCGCGCTGGCCACCGCAGCGGGGACCGGCCCGTGGCAGCAGCGTCCGCAAAATCTCGACCGGCTCATCGGCCTCGGCACGCCCGCGCTGGCCACCGAGCAGGCGCGGTTCATTCGCGCGGTGGGCCCGGCAGCGCTGAGCACCTTTGGCAAAGTGGATCGGAGCCGCGATTTCCTGAACTGGCTGCTCGTCCGCCCGGCGGTGCTGGCGGCGTTCAACGACACCATCGCGCCGCAGGACCAGGCGGCGGATGCGCTCGCGGCGTGGCGGACCATTTGGTTCGACGACGAGGCGGGGCGCGAAACTTTTGCCAACCTCGCCATCGCCTGCGCGCTCGTTTTCGACCAGCCGGTGCGGATCAGCGCGAACGTCTATGGCTTTGGTCCGACGACGGAGAGCAGCGGCGGCCCGGCGAAGGAAGTCTCCGCGCTGAGCCGCTACCGCTTTTACCGCGACTCGGCGAAAAAGGGCGCGCTGAAAGTCCCGCTCGCCGAGATGACGGCGTGGGAGCTGGTCTGGGTGGTGGACGCGCCGGTGCCGGAGAGCGAACTCGTCTGGGCGCAGCAGCACGCGAATTTTTCGCGGCGCGAGTGGGGCAAGGCTTACGGGCACATCCGCTACCGGATGGATCGCGCGACGCAGGGTGTGAATCCCTACAAGGCCTACACTTTCGCGGAGATCGAAAAGGAGGGCGGCATCTGCGGGGATCAGGCCTACTTCGCGGCGATGACCGCCAAGGCCAACGGCATCCCGGCCATGGTCATCGGCGGGGAAGGCGATCGCGGCGGGCATGCGTGGATCGGCTTCGAGGTGGCGCGCGGCGAATGGAAGCTGGATGTGGGGCGCTACGGGGATAACTACGCCGCCGGGACCACGCGCGATCCGCAGACCGGCCGGACCATCAAGGAACACGAACTCCGCCAGCTCACCGAGCCCGCGCGCCGCACGGCGGGCTACGCGAAAAGTGAGAAGCTGCTCGCGCTGGCCACGCTGCTCGCCGACGCCGGCCAGCGCGACCTCGCCACGCTCGCGACTGACACGGCGCTCGCGCTCGCGCCGAAGAACTTCGCCGCGTGGACGACCAAGCTCGACCGGCTCGCCGCCGCCAAAGTGCCGACCGCCGACTGGCTCCGCGAGAGCGCCCGCATGCGCACGGTGTTCCGCGAGTATTCCGACCTCGTGCAGGCCATCGACAAACGCGAGGCCGACTACCTCGCCGCCAATGGCAGCAGCGCTGCCGCGCGCCAGGCCGTCCATGTGCAAACCGGCCGCATGGAGCGCAAGGACGGGGAGCGCTCCGACCTCATTCTCGACAGCGTTTTCCGCGAGGTCGAGATGGCTGAGCAGGCGGGCGATGCCGAAAAAGGGGGGCGCATTCTCCGCGACGCGCTGCGCGAAAAAGGCCACGAGGTCGTGCCTTTCAAAAAGATCGCCGGCCGCTACTACGAGTGGGCGAAAACGCACACGAAAGCCCCCGAGACGGTGCGCGAGCTGATCTCGTTCTTCGACCGCAAACACGACGCGCCGACCACGGACACGTTTGCGATGGGAGCCTATCGCGGGGTGCTCGGCATGCTCATCTCCATGGCGAAGGAGCAGAGCCTCGGGCCCCAGCAGCGCCAACTCGAGCGCCGCGAGGAAAAGCTCAAGGAATTGCAGGAGAAGCAGGGCAAACTGCAAAGCCGCGGCGCGGATCGCTGAGCGGGCTGGGTGGGGAGGCCGGGGGCTCTGTCCCGGCTGATTTCCGGGCCGTGGCAAACCGGTCAGCAAATCGCCACATCGGCGCAGTCATACCGCTCCGCGGGCGCGATGGTGTCGGTATGAAAACAAACACCAATCGCCGCTTCGGCTCCCCGCGTCATTTGGCAGGCCTCCTGGGCCGCCGCCATTCCATCGTCAATATCCTGTCCGGCTCCGCCGGCCTATGGCTGGCTTCCGGAGCTCTGTCCGCCGCCGCCGACCCCAGCAATACAGCCACGGGAAGCGGGGCGCTGTTGAGCATCACCACGGGGGTCAGGAATTCGGCCTTTGGATTCAACGCGCTCCGTTTGAACACCGCCGAAAGCTACAATACCGCGATGGGGGCTTACTCCCTGGCGGCGAACACAACTGGGTCGAGGCAACACCGCGACGGGATAAATCTCCCTGCATCATGCCCTCGATGGATGCACCACGGGAAGTAGCAACGTCGGCTTCGGAGCTTACTCCCTCCACAACGTCACTACCGGCTCCGGAAACAGCGCATTGGGCTACTACTCGGGCGGTAGCATCACCACGGGCAGTCGGAATAACTACTTGGGGAGCGATGCCGAGGTGCCGAAGGAAAACGACACGATCCGGATTGGCAATCGGGGAAACATCAAGCGCACCTTCATCGAGGAGGTCAGCGGAGTTACTTCCGCCAGCGGTGCTCCGGTTTATGTCAAGGCGGTGGGCCAACTCGGCACGCTGACGTCCTCCCGTCGGTTCAAGGAAGCGATCAAGAGCATGGACGCGGCGAGCGCCGCGCTCCTGAAGCTCAGGCCCGTGACTTTTCACTATAAGAGCGAGATCGATCCAGCGGCTCTGCCGCATTACGGTCTGATCGCTGAGGAGGTCGAAAAGTTGGACCCCAACCTCGTTCTTCACGACGCCGATGGCATGACCTACACGGTGCGCTACGAGGCAGTGAACGCGATGCTGCTCAATGAATTCCTCAAGCAACACACCGAAGTGCAGGAACAGCGGAAAACGATCGCTGGTCAGCAGGCAGAAATCCGGGCGCTGGCTGCGCGTCTTGAGCAGGTGGATCTCCAGATGCAGAAAATAAGCGCACGACTCGAAGAGTCGGCGCCCTTTCGCGCGGTTGCCGATCGCCGCTAGCCTCGGCGCAGAACGTCGGGGATGGGCGGCGCGATCCGTCTGCGTGGCCGCCGGCCGCGACCAGCGCCCGCGAGATCGCCCGACGGACCCGGTTTCCCGACCCAAGGCCGGCACCGTCTCCCCTACATTCAGGCGGCGAGCCTTCACTCCGTCCTTCCTTCGCCTGACCGGAACCCCGCCCAGGATGAAGGCGCTTTTTTCAAGATGAGACGCGCTGGCCGGACTGGGGGCTAGGCGTTTCGGCTGTTGGCCAGTTCCGGTTGCAAAAAAAGCGAAACTTTTTCCAAGAAAGCAGTCCGCGCTAGATTAACTAGCCCGAAACCGCTACGAACCGACCAATGTTTGGCAAAAAAGAAAAAGCAAAAGCCGCCTGGGTGCAGACCGCCCTGGACCGCTATGAGCGCCCGCTACTCCAGTATGCGATGAGCATTGTGCAGTCGCTCGACCGGGCACGGGACGTGGTTCAGGAGACTTTCATGCGACTGCACAAACAAGAACAGGCGACCATCGAGGGGCACCTCTCGCAGTGGCTGTTCACGGTTTGCCGGAATTGCGCGCTGAAGTCGCTGAAAAAGGAGGAGCGTTACATTTACGTCGAAGCGCAGGAATTTGAGCAAAAGAGGTGCGAGAATTTGACGCCTTCGATGGAGTTGGAGCGCAAGGAGCGCACCGAGCGGGTGATGGAGTTGGTGCGGCGGTTGCCGAAAAACCAGCACGAGGTGGTGCGGTTGCGCTTTCATGGGCATCATTCCTATCAGGAAATTTCGGAGATCACCGGGTTGAGCGTAGGGAACGTGGGCTTTTTGTTGAACGCGGCAATGCGGAATCTGCGCGGGATGATGGAGCGCGACGATAGGGAAGAGAAGATCATCTACCTCAAGAAAGGGGCGGCTTAATCATGAAGACGAAAATTCCTGAGCAATACCTGACGGACTACGCGCTCAATGAACTCGCGCCGGAGGATCGGATTTATGTGGAGAGCCTGCTGGGGGCTTCGGAGGAGGCGCGGGAGGATGTCTATCAGATGATCGATCTCGCGATGTCGCTCGATCAGGGTTTTGAGCGGGAGGACGCGCGTGCGCCGGAAGGGTTGACTGCCGAACAGCGCGAGCACCTGCTGGATGTCCGTCTGCCGAATGTTTTCCTGCGCCGTGCTGCAGTCGTTTTGGCGGCAGCGGCGTCCGTGGCTTTGGCGGTTGTGCAGCAGGATTCGTGGATGCCTCGGGTCCAGTTTTCACAGCCGACGGCAGCTGCTGGCACCACCGGCCCGAACGGCATGCATGCCCATGTCAGTGCGGTGGAAGCGGATTATGTCACCCAGTTAGTGCAATTCCCCGAGTGGGCGCGCGATCCCCTGTTGCGGAAATGGTTCTCCACGAATCTGAGCGAAATGTTCTCCGAGTCTGGCTTTGACGGGATGCCTGGGATGCCGGGAATGCCGATGTCGTCGATGCCTTTGGATTGATGGCGTAAAATTTTGCTGACGGGATCGCTTTCGGAGTGTATCCCCTCCGCCCCTTAGCTCCGGAATTTCCCCGCAGAACCACACCCGCACCCACCGTTTTCTCATACCACTATTTTCTAATCACACCCAACCCATGCAAACATCCGCATCCACCACCGAATCCGTCAGCGCCGCTCCCGTAGTGCCACTCGACGACAAAGCAGCCGCGGCCCTTCTGGTCGAGAGCTACAACAAAATCGCCGCCGAGATGGGCAAATTCATCGTCGGCCAGACCGAGGTCATTGAGCAGTTGATGATCGCCGTGCTCGCCGGTGGCCACTGCCTCCTCGAGGGTGTGCCTGGCCTCGCGAAAACTGCGATGATTCGCACGCTCTCCGAGACGCTCTCAATGGCGTTCCGCCGCATTCAGTTCACCCCCGACCTCATGCCGAGTGACATCACCGGCACGGACATCATTCAGGAAGACGCGGAGACGGGCCGTCGCTCGTTCATCTTTCAGAAGGGGCCGATTTTCACCCAGATGCTCCTCGCGGACGAAATCAACCGGACTCCGCCGAAAACGCAGGCCGCACTCCTCGAGGCCATGCAGGAAAAGACCGTCACCGTCGGCGGTCACACCATGAAACTCGACCAACCGTTCTTCGTGCTCGCGACGCAGAACCCGATCGAGCAGGAAGGCACCTATCCGCTGCCCGAGGCGCAGCGTGACCGCTTCATCTTCCTCGTCAAAGTGGAATACCCGAGCCGCGAGGAAGAGCGCGAGATCGTGGCTCGCACCACGGGCACCTTCAGCGTGAAGATCAACCCCGTGCTCAGTGGCGCGCAGATTCTGGAGTTGCAGAAAACCGTGCGCAAAGTGCCGGTGCCGGATCACGTCACCGACTTCATCCTCGACCTCGTGCGCTTCACGCGTCCGAAAGAAAAGGAAGCCCCCGCTTTCATCAAGGACCTCATCGCTTGGGGAGCCGGCCCGCGTGCCTGCCAAAACCTCGTGCTCGCGGGTAAAGTGCGTGCCGTCCTCAAGGGCCGGTTCCACGTCACCATCGACGACGTCGAGGCGGTGGCTCTGCCGATCATGCGGCATCGCGTGGTGCCCACGTTTAATGCCGAGGCCGAGGGCATCACGGTGGATGACATCATCCTCCGCATCATGAAGACGATCCCCCGCGGCGAGGCCAAGCGCTCGCTCTAAGTTTCAACCCTGCGATCTTCGTCGACCGAGGTGCGTTTCCGCGCGCCCCGGTGCTTTGATCCACAACCGACCAGCGGCACAAATCCATGGCCCACGTCAGCGACTTCCTCACACCCTTAGATCTCCAGCGCATTTCGAGCCTCCAGGTTCTGGCGCGCGTGGTGGTCGAGGGTTTCACGACCGGTCTGCACCGCTCGCCCCACAAGGGCTACAGCGTCGAGTTTAAGCAGCATCGGCAGTATGTCCCGGGTGATGAAATCCGCCACATTGACTGGCGCGTTTTCGGTCGGAGCGACCGCTACTACATCCGGGAATACGAGGAGGAGACGAACCTGCGCTCGACGATCATCCTCGATCGCAGCGGGTCCATGAACTACAAGGGCGGCAGCCCCGGCGCGGTCAGCAAATTCGACTACGCCACCCGGCTCGCGGCCTGCCTCTCCTACATGATGGTCCATCAGGCGGACGGGGTTGGCCTCGTGACTTTCGATGACAAAATCCGCCGCTACATCCCGCCGCGGTCCAAGGTCAGCCATCTCCGTTTGATCATTGATGAGCTGGAGAAAAGCCAGCCGGGTGGCGAGACCGAGCTGGGTCAGGTTTTCCACGACCTTGTGCCGAAGCTGCACCGCCGCGGCCTGCTCATCATCATCTCGGACTGTTTCGGTGAAGTCGCGAACTTCCTCAAAGCGATGGCTCACTTCCGTCATGCCCGGCACGAAATCGTCGTATTCCAGGTGTGGGATCGCGACGAGATCGAATTCCCGTTCCGCGGGTGGACCCAGTTCGACTGTCTCGAACAGGACGGCGTGAAACATCTCCTTGACCCCGCCATGCTCCGCCAAGCCTACCTCGAAAACCTCGAAAAGTTTCGCAACGAACTCCAACTCGGTTGCCGCAAGCATCATATTGATCTCGTGCCCTTCTTTACCGACGAGCCGTATTCCAAGGCGCTCGCCGCTTACATGACCCGGAGGCTCGGCCGCGCATGAATTTTCTCAATGCCGCCATGCTCGCCGGCGTCGCCGCGCTCGCGATCCCGCTCATCATCCATCTCTTCCACAAGAGCCGCTTCAAGATCGTCAAATGGGGGGCCATGCACCTGCTCGCCGCGGTTCTGCGGACGAACCAGAAGCGCATCAAGATCGAGCAGTGGATCCTGCTCGCCATCCGGTGCGCCATCCCGGCGATCCTCGCACTGATGATGGCCAAGCCCGTCTGGCAGGGTGCCAAGCAAATGCTCGGCGAACAGCCGACTTCCACCGCCGTGCTGCTCGACAACAGCTACTCGATGGAAGCTGGTCGCGCCGGGACCACCAATTTCAGCATCGCCCGCGACGAGGCTCAGCGCCTTGTGGGCGAACTCAAGCCTGGCTCCGAGGCCTACGTTTTCCTCATGGGCGAAGGCCAGGGCTTGCTCGACCAGTCCAGCCGCGACCTCTCCGCCGTCACCCAGGCGCTGGGCAAAGCGGGCGCGGGTTACGGTGTGGCGCGGGTGCCGGCGGCGCTCGATTTCGTGGCGGGGACGCTCGACAAAATGACCGGCAACGCCCGGCAGGTCGTGATGTTCACCGACTTCCAGAAAGTCAGCTTTCCCGCCTCGGATGAAAAGGTGCTCGCCCAGTCTCTGGAACGGCTGAAGAAGCTCAAATTCCCGGCGACCGTCACGCTGTGGGATGTCGGCGTCGAGGCGAAGGAGAACGTCGCCATTGAGTCGCTCGACTTTTCCAAACTCATGGTCGGGGTCGGCCAGAAAGTTCAGATTCGCGCCAACATCCGGAACTTCGGCGAAACCGCCCGCCCGGACCTCCGCGTCACGCTGAAGGTTGATGGCAAGGAAAAGCCCGGCACGTCCGGCTCGCAACTTTCGCTCGCCGCACGCTCGGCCGGTCAGGTGCTTTTCACGCACGTCTTCGACAAGCCCGGCTCGCACGTCATCGAGATCGAAACCGAAGCCGACCTCGTCAAGGCCGATAACCGCTACCTCGCGAGCATCCCCGTGCGGGACAAGCTCAGCGTGCTGCTCGTGGATGGTGCGCCCGGCGCGACGCCCGACGATCTCAAGAGCGAAACCGGCTTCGCCCAGATCGCGCTCTCGCCTTTCGCCTCCGGCAAAGTGGAGCAGGCCGACCTCATCCAGGCCAAGGCTGTGCCGGTGGACGGGCTCAACGCGAAGAGCATCGCTGAGTCCGCCGTCGTGGTCCTCGCGAACGTCGCCAAGCTCAGCGATGACCAACTCAAGGCGCTCGAACTTTTCGTCAAACAGGGCGGCGGATTGCTCGTCTTCACCGGCGACCGCACCGACGCCGCGTGGTGGAATGGACCCTTCGCCAAACTGGCCCCGCTCCAACTCGGCAACATGGCCGGCGATCCCGCGGCCAAGCCCGACGCCAGCGGCAAGCCGAGCGCCACCGCGGCCAAGGTGACCGCCGAGCGCTACGGCAATCCGGCTCTCGAAATCTTCAACGACCCGCGCAACGGCAACCTTTCCGACGCGGAAATTAAAGCTTGGTTTCGCTTCAAGGCGCCCGAGCGCACCGGCGGCCCCGACGATCCGGTGATCCTCGCCCGCCTCGACAGCGGCGACCCGTTTCTCACGGAAAAAATCCACGGCGAAGGCCGCGTCATTGCCTGCGCCACGACGCTCGATTCCGACTGGAACAGCCTCCCCGCGCGTCCGTCTTACCTGCCGCTCATCCAGCGTCTCTGCGTGTATCTCGCGTCGAACGTTTATCCGCCGCGCAACCTGCAAGTCGGCGAGCAGCTCGTCAGTTTCCTCGCCGCCGACACGGCGGGAAAGAAAGCGCTGCTCACCCTGCCAGACACCAAGACCGTCGAGCTGCCCATCGTGAAAAAAGGCGAGCGCGGCGTCGTCGAATACCCGCTGACCCAGCGCCCCGGCCTTTACACCTTGCAGCCGCCCGGCAACCCCGCGCCGCCGCCGTTGCACTACGTGGTCAACGCCGAGCGCACCGAGTCCGACCTCACCAAGATGACCGAGTCCGAGATCAAGGCGCTCGCCAAAACTCACGACCTGAAAATTGTCCGCAGCGCGGCGGAATTCAAAGCGCTCGACAAGGCCCAGCGTTATGGCCGGGAAATTTGGAAGCCGGTCCTGCTAGTCCTCCTCGCCCTGCTCTTCGCCGAGCTGATTCTGCAACAACTCTTTGCCCGCGGACGCCGTAAAGTATGAAAAGTCCCGAAACTGTCACCACTACACTTCGCTGGATCGGCGACTGGCCTTGGTTCGTCGGCGTCACCGCCGCCACGGTGCTCGCGATCATTGCCTGGCTGCTTTACCGCAAGGACACCGGCAGCATGCGCCCCGGCTTCCGGTTCGTGCTCCCGCTGCTCCGCTCGCTTGCCGTTTTCCTCATCGTCATCCTCATCGCCGGCCCGGTCCTCCATCACCGCAAGGAGATCGGCGAACTCGCGCGCCTCATCGTCCTCGTCGATGGCTCCGAGAGCATGCAACTCGCCGATCCCGGCATGGATTCTGGGCGGAAAATCCAGATCCTCGAGCGGCTCGGGATGCTCAACCCCGGCGACGTGGCCCTGGAACTGCCGCAGGCTTCCGCCGCGCTGGTCGAGGCGCGGAACCTCGGTGAACGGACGAAGCTTGCGGAGGTCATGACTGCCGAGATGTCGAAAAAGAACATCACGGACTTCGCGGCGCTCGTGGCCAATGCCGACGGACTCTTTGGCAAATCCGGCAAGGGCGCAGATCAACTCGCCCGCTTTCGCACCGAACTCGCCAAGCCCGCCGCCGATCTTGCGGCGCGTGAGATCAAGTCGGTGGATGACGGCAATCGTGCCACGCAGGATCTCGTGAAACTCGGTGAAGCCGCCGGGCGCTGGTCGGTGGAAGTCGCCGATCTTTTCCAGAAATCCATCAACGCTGAAGGTGCCAACCCGGCGGTGAAGGATGCGCTCGCGAAGTTCGACGGACTCGCCCGCTGGCAGCGCGTGCAGACGCTCCTGCTCGAAGGCAAACCCGAAAAGCGCATGCTCGCGAATCTGGGTAAGACATTTGACCTCCAGCTCGCCAGCCTCGAAGGCGACGAGGTCAAGCGCGTCTGGCAAGTCAGCTCGAAAGACGCGCCGGTTCCGACCGCCTTAAACAAACCGGTGAGCTCCACCACGAACCTGACCAGCGGGCTGAGTTTCAGCGTCAGCACGGCGGACAAAGCCGGCAAGGGCGCCGTCCTGCTCATCACCGACGGCCAGCAAAACGCAGGTGAATCCGCCGTCGAAGTCGCGAAAATTCTCTCCGGAAAAAAGATGCCCGTCTTCACCATCGGCACCGGCAGCCATGTGGCCCCTCGCGACCTCGCGATCGTCCGCACGATTGTGCCCGACAGCGTTTTCCACGAGGACAAGGTCCGCGGCGAAATCATCATCAAGGAGGAAGTCGCCGCCGGCCTGCCCTACAAGATCACGATCAAGGACGGCGAAAAGGACGTGCTCGAAAAGCCCATCGAACTCATCTCCGAGGGCAAGCCCAGCCGGAGCGTGCCGTTTGAATTTCCCGTCAAGGAACTCGCCGCCGAGCGCCTCAAAGCCAATACCGAAGGCGTCAAGGCGCTGGCTGTGCCACTCGACCTCAAAGTCAGCGTCAGCCCAATCGACGGGGAAAAGGAACTCACCAACAACGAGGGCCGGATTCGTTTCCGCGCCGTGACGCAGAAGCGGAAAATCCTGCTCGTGGACGGGCGTCCGCGCTGGGAGACGCGCTATTTGAAGAACCTCTATCAGCGCGACGAAAAGTGGGAGGTCAACGCCGCCATCGCCGGCATGCGCGGGGAGGCGGGGTTCATCCGCACCAGCGAGAGCGACCTCAAGGCAGACGCCAGCGATGAAGCCAAGCAACGCGCCAAGGAAGGCAAATTCCCCGGCACCAAAGCCGAACTCGACGCCTACGAACTGATCATCTTCGGGGAAGTGCCGAAGGATCTGCTCAAGGACGAGGAAAAGCGCTGGCTGGCGGACTTCGTGGGCAAACGCGGCGGCGCGATCATCTTCCTCGATGGGGCCCGCGGCCATCTCCGCCAATACACCGACACCCCGCTTGGGGCGTTGCTGCCCGTGGAGTATCTCGACAAGCCGCCGACGGGCATCCAGTCCCTCGGGCTCACCTCCCGCGCTGCTGGCCTCGCTCCCTTTGCGCTCAGCAACGAGATCGGCTCGAACGCCGAAACGTGGGCGAAGCTGCCCTTGCCGAAGTCCGTTGTCGGCGTGAAGCCGCTCCCCGGTGCGGAAGTGCTCATCGACGCCAAAACCGCCGGCGAAGCCCGCGTGCCGCTTAGCGTCCTGCGCACCTTCGGCGCGGGCAAAGTCTATTACCACGCCTTTGACGACTCCTGGCGCTGGCGCTACGAAGTGGCGGACAAATACCACGTCAAATTCTGGAACCAGATCGCGGGCTTTGTGGCCGAGGAACCGTTCGCCACGCAGGACCAATTCGTCTCCCTCGACGCCGGCAAGCTCAACTACGAACCCGGCGCGCAAGCCAGCATTCGCGCCCGTATTCGCAGCGGCGAAGGCAAGCCCGTGGACGACGCCGCCGTAACGGCCGTGCTTTCCCGCGATGGCAAGGTCGCCGCGAAGATCGAACTGACTCCCGCCGAGGGCGGACTCTACCGCGGCAAGACCGCCGCACTGGAGCCCGGCAGCTACGAAGTCACCATCGAGAGCGCCGCCGTGCCTGAGGGGAAAATCAAAGTGCGCACGGAGTTCAAAGTCGAAGCCAGCCTGAACATCGAAAAAACCCTGCTCAGCGTGAATGAAGAACTGCTCCGCCAGATCTCAACCACCAGCGGCGGCCAGTATTTCCGGGAAGAGCAGATGGACCAAGTCCTGAAGCTCCTCGAGCCCATGACCGCCGGCACCGTGCAGGAAAGCGAAAGCCCGCTGCTCGAGAGCTGGTGGTGGTTCGCCCTCCTCGTCCTCCTGCTGACGGTCGAGTGGCTCATCCGCAAACGCGTCGGGATGCTCTAACCCTCGGCGGCTTCGTTGCTATTCCAAGACTGAGGATCAATGCGGCGCAGGTGGGAGATCGAAGAGGAGGGCCTCGGCACTGGTGGCGGTGTTTAGCGTGAGCGCGGCCTCGTCTTCCAGCGCGGCACCGTCGCCGGGCGTGAGGGACCGGCCATTGGCAGTGAGCGCGCCGCGGATGAGCTGGAGCCAGGCGGCGCGGCCAGCGGAAAGGGGATGGGTCAGCGCGCCGGGGGCGTCGAGTTTCACGAGGTAAAGGCGGGCGTCTTGATGGATGGCGGTGGAGCCTTCACGCCCGTCCGGGGAGGCGAGCAGGGTGAGCGCCGCGTTTTCACCAGCGGTCGGCGACCATTCGGCGTAGCTCGGAGGGTGGCCGCGCCGATCCGGCAGGAGCCAGATCTGCAGGAGGTGGACGGGTTCGGTGCGGGAGGGGTTCAATTCGCTGTGAGTGATGCCGGTTCCAGCGCTCATGGCCTGGAGCTGCCCGGCGGTGATCTCGCGCCCGTGGCCCATGCTGTCGCGGTGCGCCAGTCGTCCGGCGACGATGTAGGTGAGGATTTCCATGTCGCGATGGGGGTGGGTGCCGAAGCCCATGCCGGGCGCGACCCGGTCTTCATTGATCACGCGGAGGTCGCGAAAGCCCATGTGGGCGGGGTCGTGGTAATCGGCGAAGGAAAAGGTGTGGAAGGTTTCGAGCCAGCCGTGGTCGGCGTGGCCGCGGGCGGCGGATGGGCGCAGGGTGAGCATGCCGGGAGGGTAGGCGGGCCGGGCCGTGAAGGAAAGGGGATCGCCAGCTCGCGCGGGGGCGGAAAAACCTTCTAATCTCCGCGCATGGCTGCGGTCGTCATGGGATTCGCGCCGATGAACGGTGACGATTGACTCGACCGTTAGTGCCTTTTTCCATCCCACCCTTTCCCATGCACCGCTCCGCCACGCTCCTTGCTTTCCTCCTGCTCACCGTCGGCCTTTCTGCGGCGGAACCGCAGGTCATCACCATCAAAACGCTGCACGCGCAGATGCGCTATGACGTGACGGATTTCACGGTGAAGCCGGGCGCGGAGGTGAAGATCATTTTTGAAAACGTGGACGACATGCCGCACAACCTGATCATCCTTCAGGCTGGGACGGATGCGGTGGCGCTGGCGACGAAGATGCTGGAGAAGCCGGAGGAGGCGCTGAAGCGGGACTATCTGCCGGATGATCCGCGGGTGCTGGCGCACTCGAAGTCAGTGCAGCCGAAGACCAAGGACGAGTTCGTCTTTAAGGCACCGGCGAAGGTCGGCGTGTATCCGTATGTCTGCACGTTTCCCGGACACGCAGCGATCATGAATGGGAAGATGCGGGTGTCGCTCTCGCCGCCGGGGCTGAAGGATCTGAAGTTCGCGCTGTATCAGGGGAGCTGGAACAAGCTGCCGGATTTCGCGGCGCTGAAAGTGCATCGCGAGGGCGAGATCGCGGACGGGCTGATTCAGATCAAACTGGACGACTATAAGAACCAGTTCGGGATCGTTTTCACCGGCAAGCTGAACGCGCCGAAGGAGGGAGATTACAGTTTTTCGATCGCGGGCGACGACGGCGTGCGGTTGCTGATCGACGGGAAAAAAGTGGTGGAGCACGACGGGGTGCATGGGGCCACGGAGATCAAGGAAGGGCGGACAAAGCTGACGGCGGGCGTACATGAGGTGCGGATGGAATACTTTCAGGGTACGGGCGAGGCGGAGATCTACCTGGCGTGGAAAGGTGCCGACTTTCCCAACACAGCGCTGAGCAAGTGGCTGCATCCGGAGGCGAGTGTGGGCGGCAAGAAGAAGAAGGCGGGCAAGACGGGCATTCCGCTGATCGTCGGAACGGAGCCGGTGGTTTATCGGAATTTCATCGCGAATGCCGGCGGGCGGCCGATCGGGGTGGGCTATCCGGGCGGCTTCAATCTCGCCTGGAGTGCGGCGCAGATGAATCTCGCGCTGCTGTGGCGTGGGGAATTCATTGATGCCGCGCTGCACTGGATCGACCGCGGCGGCGGCGAGCAAACACCGCTCGGGGACGATCACGTGCGCCCGACCGGCGAGGTTTCGGTGCCTTTCGCCGTCCTTAATTCCGCAGAGACTGCCTGGCCGCGGGTGGACAAACTCAATCTCCCCGAGGACTACGACTGGAAAGGCTACACGCTGGATGCAAAACGCTTCCCGACCTTCTCGTATGTCTGGAAAGGCGTGAAAGTCACCGACCGCTTCGACACTGAGGGTGCGGCGGCGAGCGGGGGAAAATTGATCCGCACGCTGCGGACGGCGGGAACGATCCCGGCGAACGCCTTCTTCCGCGTGGCCGCGGGTGCGCTGCAAGCGGACGGGGATGGGTTCACGGTGGATGGAGCTTTGCGCGTGGCAGTCACTGGCGCACAGATCGCCGGCCCCAACCTGCTGGTGCCTGCGCGGGCGGAGATCAAGATCACCTACACCTGGCCGCCCGCGAAGGACGGGGATGTGCAGTAGCGCTTCAGCATGCGGGGGACTCAGTATTCAGTTTTCAGTTTGCGCCCAGTGAACACTGAACACTGAACACTGAACACTGCTTCCCTCAACCCATTCACTCACCCACCTCTTCACCATGAAAGCTCCCATCCTCCTCGCCCTCCTCGTCACTGCCTCAACCCTCCGCGCTGCGGACCCGGTGGAGTCGGACTATTACAAGATCACGACCTTTGACACGCCGAAGGAGACGGCGCTGGAGGTTAGTTCCATCGAGTTGCTACCTGGTAATAAGCTCGCGGTCGGCACGCGGCGGGGTGAAATCTGGACGGTGTCCGGTGCGGAAGGCGACCCGGCGAAAGTGCAATATCAGCTCTTTGCCGCCGGTCAGCACGAAGTTATGGGTCTGGCTTGGAAAGATGGCTCGATTTACATGACGAACCGCTACGAAGTCGCGCGGCTTAAGGACGAGGATGGCGACGGACGCGCCGACACCTTTGCCACGCTGTGTGACAAGTGGGGCGTGAGCGGCGACTACCATGAGTATTCGTTCGGCTCGCGCTTCGATAAGAACGGCGACCTCTGGGTGGTGCTGTGCCTCACCGGTTCGTTTGGCAGTAACATCGACTTCCGCGGCTGGGCGCTGCGCGTGAAACCCGATGGCACGCTCGTCCCGACCTGCAGCGGCATCCGCTCGCCGGCGGGCATCGACTTTGACGCGGATGGCGAGATCTACTACACCGATAACCAAGGTCCATGGCATGGGTCGAGCACACTTCAGCATCTGAAGCCCGGCAGCTTTCAGGGTCACCCTGGCGGTTTTAAGTGGTATGACAAAGCTCCGAATATGGGGCCGCGACCTGTCGAGCCAAAATCCAAGAGTCGGATGGTCACCGAGCGCGAACGCGTGAAGGAACTTGTGCCTCCGGCGGTTTACATGGTGCATGGAAAAATCGGCAACTCGACGTCCTTCATCGTGTGCGATCTGAGCCAGGGAAAATTTGGGCCGTTTTCGAAACAGCTCTTCATTGCGGACCAGAGTTTTTCCAACATCTCGCGCGTCTTTCTCGAAGAAGTGAATGGCATCAAGCAGGGCGTCGTCTTCCCGTTTCTCAGCGGGTTCAAGTCCGGACTTATCGGCGGACGCATGAACGGCAGCGGGCAGATTTTTGCGGGCGGGTCGGACCGCGGCTGGGGCGCGAAAGGCGGGAAGCCCTTCTGTTTCGAACGCGTGGACTGGACGGGTAAACTGCCCTTCGAAGTCCACGAAATGCGCGCCAAGCCGGATGGCTTCGAACTGACTTTCACGGAGCCTGTCGATCCCGAAACGGCGGGCAATCCCGCAAGTTACCAGTCCAAAGCCTATACCTATATCTACCAGGGTGACTACGGCAGCCCGGAGGTGGACCAAGTGGTTCCCAAAATCACGGCGGCGGTTGTCGGCGCGGACAAGAAATCCGTGCGTCTGACGTTCGACAAACTGACCAAGGGCCACATCCACGAAGTGCGTCTCACCGGAGTGAAGTCCGCAACCGGTTTGCCCGTGCTGCACCCAGTCGGCTACTACACGCTGAACGAGATCCCGGCGAAATAGCGCGGGATTCCCTGCGGGGAGAAATGCCCCGTCACCCGTCTGCTACTGCGCGCTGACTTCCAGCGCGCCGCCGGCTTGGAAGTGCGCGAGGACTTCGCCCACGAGAAAGAGTGAGCCGGTGAGGAGCATCGGCCGGCCCATGGACTCGGCGATGCGCAGCGCGGCGGGCAGATCGCGGACGGCGATGCACTCCTGCCGGGGGGCGACTTGGCCGATGGCGCGGCAGATCTCCTGCGGGGTGGCGGAGCGCGGATTTTGCACGGGCAGCGCGATGATGCGGCCGGCGATGGGGAGCAGCGCGGCGCAGATGCCGCGCACGTCTTTGTCCTGGAGGACGCCGAGGATGAGGGTGGCGCGCTGGTCGCCGAAAACTTCGCGCCAGGTGGTGGCGAGACGCTGGGCGGAGGCAGGATTGTGCGCGCCGTCGAGGACGAGGCGCGGGGTGATCTGCTGAAACCGGCCGGGCCATTCCACGGTGCGCATGCCGCGGGCCATGGCCTCGTCGGAAATGGCGAGGCCGGCCAGCTCCAGCGCGTGCGCGGCGAGAGCGGCGTTCCAGCGCTGGTGGCCGCCGGCGAGGGCGAGTTCGACGCGGCGGAACGGCGAGACGACGAAGTTCAGCGCCGCGCCGCGCCACATCGCGATCTGCACGATGACCACCCGCACTTCATCTTCCTGGGGCCCGGTGACCACCGGGACGTCGGGCTTGATGATCCCGGCTTTTTCCAGCGCGATGGCGGGCAGTGAATCGCCGAGCCACTGCTGGTGGTCGAGGTCGATGCGCGTGAGGACGCTGACGGCGGGGGTCACCACGTTGGTGGCATCGAGCCGCCCGCCGAGGCCGGTCTCCAGCACCACCACCTCCGCGCCGCGCTGTTGAAACCAGGCGAGCGCGAGGGCGGTGGCGATCTCGAAAAAGGTCGGTGCGTGATCCCACTTCTCGACGAGGGCGCGGATCTCGGTGAGCCCGGCGGCGACTTCGTCTTCGCTGATCATTTCGCCATCGAGCCGCAGGCGTTCGCGGAAGGTCACGAGATGCGGCGAGGTGAAAAGGCCCGTCTTCAAACTGGCGGCGCGGCAGCACGAGTCGAGCATCGCGCAGACGGAGCCTTTCCCATTGGTGCCGGCGACGTGGAGAAACTTCGGCGCTTCCGGCCCGGCCACGCGGATGCCCAGCGCGTCGGTGAGACGCTGGATGTTTTCCAGTCCGAGGTGGATGCCGTGGAGTTGCGTGGCGTAGAGCCACGCGACGGCCTCTTCGTAATTCACTTCGCGGGTGCGAGGTAGCCGAGCAGTTCGCCCAGCGTTTCGCGCATCTTCTTTCGATGCACGATCATGTCCACCAGCCCGTGGTCTTCGAGGAATTCGGCGGTTTGAAAATCGGGGGGGAGATCCTGATGCGTGGTCTCCTTGATGACCCGCGGCCCGGCGAACCCGATCATCGCTTTCGGCTCCGCGAGGATGAGGTCGCCGATGGTGCCAAAGCTCGCGCTCACGCCGCCGGTGGTGGGGTGAGTGAGGACGGAGAGGTAAGGCAGCCGCGCCTGCGCGTGCCGGGCGAGCGCCCCGCAGGTTTTGGCCATCTGCAGGAGACTCAGCACGCCTTCGTACATGCGCGCTCCGCCGGACGCGGAGACGATGATCACGGGCAGCCGCTGCTGGGTCGCGCGCTCGACGCAGCGGGTGAGTTTTTCACCGACGACTGAGCCCATGGTGGCAGCGATGAAATTGAAATCCATGACCGCAATGGAAACGCGCTGGCCGTCGATCGCGCCGAGGCCGCTGATCACCGCATCCTTGAGGCCGGTCTTTTTCTGGTAGCTTTTGAGCCGGTCGGTGTAGCTCGCCATGCCGGTGAATTTCAGCGTATCCACCGATACGAGATTGGCGTCGTGCTCTGCAAAGGAGCCGACATCGAGCAGCATCTCCAGTCGCTCGTGCGCGGTCTGGGTCATGTGGTGATCGCACTTCGGGCAGACGCGGAAGTTTTGCACGAGATCGAGGTTGTGGATCATCTCGGAGCAGCTCGCGCATTTTTGCCAAAGCCCCTCCGGGAATTCCCGCTTCTTGTCGGAGTTGAAGGATGGTTTGGAGAAGATGCCCATAGGTCAGATGGTTCGTGAAAAATCAGCCGCGCGCCACGGTCACGACGCGGACGGAGGCCGCGCCGGCCGCGCGGAGGACGCGCGCACATTCGTCCACGGTGGAGCCCGTGGTGAAGATGTCGTCCACTAAAACGAGATGGCGGTTTTGCACGGCGGGAGTGTGGCGCACGCGGAAGGCGTTGCGCAAGTTTTCCATCCGCTCGTGACGGTCGAGCCGCGTCTGGGTGGTGGTGTAGCGGATGCGCTCCAGCGCGCGGAGCAGCGGCGTGCCGGTGCGCGCGGCGAGGAGTTCGGCGAGCACGTCGGCCTGGTTGAATTCGCGTTCGCGAAAGCGCGCGCTGTGCAGCGGCACGGGGACCAGCGCGTCGATGGGCCGCGCGCGGATGCGCCCGTCGTCGAGCGTCTCGGCCAGCCAGTCGGTGAGCGGATGGCGGAGGTGGAAATGGCGGTCGTATTTGAACCGATGCACGAATTCCCGCACCACGCCGCGGCTCAGGTAGCGCGCCACCGCGCAGTCGAAATGCAGCGTGCGGCCGGCGCAGTTCGCGCAGGTAAAGGTGCCGCCGATCGCGCCGGCGAACGGCTCGGAGCAGCGCTGGCAAAATGGGGCGGTGATCTTTTTCGCCTGCCCCGCACAGCCCGCGCAGAGCTGCGCGCCGCCGGCGGTGTCCGCTCCGCACGCCGCGCAGTGCGGCGGGAAAAGCAGCGAGGTCAGCGCCTCACCCGCGCGCCGGAGTGTCGTGCCGATTTTCATAAGCGAGCCAGAGCCGCACCGCGAGCCACGCCAGCAGCAGGACGGCCACGGGCGCGAGACCGTTTTCAAAGCGCTCGCCCACCCACGGCAGGTAGCCGTCGCGGTGCTTCGCTTTCACGGCGAACTTGGCCATCACCGAGAAGCTCATTTTGACGAAGACCACGCCGGCGTGCAGGCCGATGCTCATCCACAGCGCGCGCGTGCGGAGCGTGGCGTCGCCGCACAGAGCGCCGAGCACAAAGAGCGTGGTAAAGCCGGCGAGGAGGGTCATCGGCTCGGCGAACTGGTGGAAGGTGTGCGGGATGAGCGCAAAGCCGGAGAGCCAGCCGATGGTCTGCGGGTCGTAGCTTTCATCGGGCTTGAGAAAGTGGACGATGGCGAAGAGCGCCGTGACCCAGAAAAGCGCGAGGACGGGGCGCAGCGAGCGGCGGAGCAGGCCGAGGATGGCGCCGCGAAACAGCGCCTCCTCCAGAAAGGCGACCACGACTGCGGAGAGCGCGACGACCGGCAGTTTACTCCACGCGATTTCCGCGTGGATGCGGTAGATGCCGAGGTAAAGGTAGGCCGCCGCGAGCAGCGCCACTGCGAGCGCGGCGATGACGAACCCCGCGAGCAGATGCTCTCGCCACCGGGGATCGGGCGCGATACCGAGATCGCGCCAGCCGCCGCTGCGGAGCGCGCGGATCGTCGGCCAGAGCAGGAGCACGGCGGAGACGAGCGCGGCGCGGTTGAAGAATTTTTGGAACTTGAACTCCGCCAGCACCGGGAAGATGCCGTGCCCGGCCAGCCCATGCGCCGCCCAGTAGAGCGGCGGTGCGAGCAGGGCTCCCAGGACGATGACCGCGGCGAGGTAGCCGAATATTTTAGCGAGGTCTTTCAATGCCCGCGCATCTTTGCGAAAAGGAGTGACCGCTCCACACAAAATACCATGCGCAACACTCATGTTTGGAAGACCACCACCGCCGAAGGCGAGAAGCGCGAAGTCCGCGCCGAGAAATTTGGCAAGCGCTGGCGCGTGCAGGCCAAGGTCAAAGGCGACGCGGCGTGGACCTACTACGACGACCCTCCGCTCGAAGATCTGATCGAGCTGCGCGACGTGCTCTTTCGCAAATACCAGCGCAAGCATCTCTCCTACGACGATCTCGCGGCGGTGGAAAAGATGGTCACCGATCGCGGCGGGACTTGGGAGGTGGCGAGTGAGGCGGAGGACGAGGGGAACGCGCAAGCTGTGTGATGGACGGAGCGGCAGCGGCGTGCTGCCATCGCGCCGATGAACCCTGACACCCGAGCCACGCGAGCCGCCGACCAAACGCACGCCTGGCACCCTTTCACCCAGCATCAGGACTGGGGTGCGCCGGGACACGAGCCGCTGGTGCTCGTCGAGGGCGCGGGCGCGTTGCTGCGGGACAGCGAGGGGCGCGAGTACCTCGACGGCAACTCCTCGATCTGGACGAATCTCCACGGCCACCGGCATCCGCGCATTGACGACGCGATCCGGGCGCAACTCGACCGTGTGGCGCACACGTCGTTTCTCGGCTTCACCCATCCGCCGGCCGCGCAGCTCGCGCAGGAATTGGTCGCGCTCTGGCCGGCCGATTCACTGACGCGCGTGTTCTTTTCCGACGACGGCTCCACGGCCATCGAGGTGGCGTTGAAAATGGCGGCGCAATTCTGGCAGCAAAGCGGCGAGCTTCGGCGCACGCGGTTTGTCGCGTTCACCGGCGCGTATCACGGCGACACGATGGGCGCGTCGAGCCTCGGCGGCATCCCGGCGTTTCACGGAAAGTTTTCCGCGTGGCAGTTTCCGGCGGAGCACGTGGCGTCGATGGAGGAGCTGCGGGCGCTGGATTCCACAACGGTCGCCGCCGTGGTGATCGAGCCGCTGATCCAGGGCGCGGCGGGCATGCGGCTCTGGCCGCGCGGGATGCTCGCCGAGCTGCGCGCGTGGTGCGACACGACCGGCGTGCTGCTCATCCTCGACGAAGTGATGACCGGCTTCGGGCGCACCGGGACGATGTTTGCCTGCGAGCAGGAGGACGTGATCCCGGACTTCATCGCGCTGGCCAAGGGGCTGACCGGCGGCTACCTGCCGCTCGCGGCGACGCTGACGAGCGGGCGAATTTTCTCCGCCTTCCTCGGCGGCCCCGAGCGCACGCTCTACTACGGTCACAGCTACACCGCGAACCCCCTCGGTTGCGCCGCCGCACTGGCGAACCTCGCGATTTTCCGCGAAGAGCAAGTGCTGGCGAGGCTCCGTGGACAGATCGCGCATTTCACCACCCTGCTCGACGGACTGCGGACGCTGCCGCAAGTCGGCGAGGTGCGGCAGTGCGGGTTCATCGCCGGGATCGAGTTGCGGCAGGAAAACGGCGTGCCTTTTCCGCCGGAGCGGCTGACTGGCGCACGGGTCTGCCTCGCGGCGCGGAAGCACGGTCTGCTCACCCGGCCGATCCGCGATGTCGTGGTGCTGATGCCGCCGTATTGCATCACCGACGCGCAGCTCGCGCGCGCCGTGGAGGCCGTGGCGCTGGCGTGTGGGGAGAATTGTATTGTGTGAGGCCAAGGGTCCGGGTGGAGCATCCGCGGACTTGCGCTCTTTGGAGCGACGGGTGTTTGCTTTGCCCATGAAAACCACCGCCTTCTTTACCGTCGTCGCGCTCGCCGCTCTGAATCTCTCCGCTTTCGCCAAAATCAAAACCGAGGTCGTCGAATACCAGGATGGAGACACGGTGTGCGAAGGTTTCCTCGCCTACGACGACGCGAACGACAAGCCGCGGCCCGGCGTGCTGGTGGTGCAGGATTGGACCGGGGTGGGGGACTACGTGAAGGGCCGCGCGCAGCAATTGGCGGAGCTCGGTTACGTGGCGTTTTGCGCCGACATCTACGGCAAGGGCGTGCGCCCCACCGACCCGAAAGACTGCGCCGCCCAAGCCGGCAAATACAAAGGTGACCGGCCCGTGCTGCGGAAGCGCGTGCAGGCCGGGCTGGCGCAACTCGTGAAGAATCCGCTGGTGCAAAAGGGCAACGTCGCAGCCATCGGCTACTGCTTTGGCGGTAGCACGGTGCTGGAGCTGGCACGGAGCGGCGCGGACGTGCGGGGAGTCGTGAGTTTCCACGGCGGGCTCGGCTCGCCGACGCCGGATGACGCGAAGAACGTCAAGGCGAAGGTTCTCGTCTGTCACGGCGCGGACGATCCGTTTGTGAAAGCGGACGAGGTCGCAGCCTTCAAAGACGAGATGACGAAAGGCCAGGTGAGCTACCAGTTCGTCGCCTACGCCGGCGCGGTGCACTCCTTCACCAATCCCGCCGCCGGCAGCGACAACAGCAAAGGCGCAGCCTACAATGCCGCCGCGGACAAGGAGTCGTGGACGGCGATGAAGGCGTTCTTCGCGGAAGTGCTCGCGAAGTAGCGGGCGCGGAGCCAGCCGCCCGCACCGCGCTCACAGCCTCGCGAGGAAAGTCTTAAAGAACTCGACCCCTGCCTCCAAATCCGCCACCGCGAGGAACTCATCCCGCGTGTGCGCCTGGGCGATCGAGCCGGGGCCGAGGGCCACGGCGGGGGTGCCGCGTTCCGCGAAAAAGCACGCGTCGCAGAACCACGGCGCGCCCACGGGTCGCGCACCGCACTCGCCGAGTTTCGCGATGAGCGGGTGCGCGGGGTCGGTGGCGAGCGGCGGGGCGGGAGCCAGCTCCACGCCGAGGTCGGGGCAGACTTCGCGGAGGCGGGCGATGATCTTTTCCACGAAGCCGGGCGTGAACTGCGCGGGGACAAAGCGCATGTCCACGCTGGCCTCGCAGGCGTCGGGGATGATGTTCGTCTTCGAGCCGCCGCGGATCGTGCCGATGCTGATCGTCGGCGAGCCGAGCACGGGATCGTGAATCGCGGCGAACTCCCGCGCCAGCTCCCCGCGCACGAAAGCGAGCACGTCCAGCATCTTCGCGATGGCGTTCTCGCCGAGTTCCGGTCGCGCGGCGTGGCCGGCCCGCCCGGTGGTGCGGAGTTGGAGAAAGGCGCAGCCTTTGTGCGTGTGGACCACGTCGAGCCCGGTCGGCTCGCCCACGATCACGAAATCGAACGCCTCCTCGCGGGCCAGCGCCTTCGAGCCGTGCTGGCCGGCCTCTTCGCTGGCCAGCCCGGCGAACCAAATCTCGTGGCCGAGCGCGGGCAGCCGCTCGCGCATGGCGCGCAGCGCCCAGAGCATCGCGGCCATCGAGCCTTTGGTGTCGCTCGCGCCGCGGCCCCAGACCCGGTCGTCGCGGAGGTCGGCGGCGAAAGGCGGGATCGTCATCCCGACCACGCTCACCGTGTCGGTGTGCGGGGCGAGGAGCAGGCGCGGCTTGCCCGGCCGGTCGCTGGGGAAGCGCGCCACTACATTGGGCCGCCCCGGCAGCACCTCGCGCAGCTCGGTGTGCGCGCCCAGCCCGCGCAGAAATCCCGCCAGCCACTCCGCGATCCGCGCCTCGCCGGTGCCCTCCGTGCCGGGGTCGCCCTCCGGGTTCACGCTCGGGATGCGGATCAGCTCCTGCAGGAGTTCGACGGCGTTTTGGGGCTCGGTCATGAGCCGAGCCTCGCCCGGCGGGGAGAGATATGGCGAGGCGATTCCTGCGCTGGGAGAAAGGGGCGTTCCAATCCTCCCCCGATCCTCCCCCGTCATGCCGCGGCAGCAATGGCCACCCTATCGCGGATGAAAGCGAGCAGCTCCGGGCGGCCGGCGCGGGTCTCGGCGGAGGTGATGAAGACGCGCGGCAGCTCCTCGCACCACGGGGCGATCTTTGCCTGGAAAAGCTCGATGTTCGCCTGCACGCGGCCCGGGCCCACCTTGTCCGCTTTGCTGAAAACCAGCGCGAACGGCACCCGCTCGCCGAGTAGCCAGCCCACGAATTCCAGATCGATGGTCTGCGGCTCGTGGCGCGAGTCGATGAGCACAAAGACGCAGTTCAGATTCGCCCGCCCGCAGAGGTAGCCCGCGATCATCTGCTGGAAACGGTCGCGCTCCGTCCGCGCCTTGAGCGCATAGCCGTAGCCGGGCAGATCCACGAGCGTCCAGGTGGGGCCCACGGTGAAGAAATTGATGAGCTGCGTGTGGCCCGGCGTGGCCGAGACCTTGGCCAGCGCCTTCACCCCGGCCAGCATATTGAGCAGCGAGGATTTGCCCACGTTCGACCGCCCGATGAAGGCAAACTCCGGCACCTCCAGAGCCGGGCAGGAGTCGAGATGCGGGGCGCTGATCAGAAATTTGGCGGCGAGAGTGTGCATAATGGCGAAGGCGCGGAAGCTAAGGGCGATCCCCGAGTTTGGAAATGCCCGTCTCTACCCGGCGATGGCATCTTGACGTTAGCAACGCGGTGCCTACTCGGTCATGCTTGCGCAGTGGCAGCACAGCATTCGCGTGAGTCAGCGGTGGCGCATCTGCTTTCGCTGGGCGGAAAGCAGCCCTGCGGATGGCGAAATCGTGGATTACCACTGACCGTCCCGCCTTTCAGCAGCACACCGAATATGAAAACGAAAACCAAACAACTCCCGCTCGTCACGCCCGGCGAGATACTGGTCGAGGAGTTTCTCAAGCCCCTCGGGCTCACCGAATACCGGCTGGCGAAAGACCTTGGCGTGCCGCCTCTCCGCATCAATGAAATCGTCCATGGCAAGCGCGCCATCACCACAGATACCGCGTTTCGTCTTTCGCAATACTTCGGCAACAGCGCGCAGTTTTGGCTCAATCTTCAGGCCGATTTTGAGCTGCGCCGCATGGAGCGCGACGGCGAGTTGCTAAAGATCGGGCGCTCTACACTGCTCGCTGCGGCTTGACGCGAGTCGGACTGCTTGCGTCTCCGGAAGACGAGCGCTTCGATCTATTTTACCCGGTGCATTTGCTCGTCTCCCAGACCCGGCAAGCGGTGGGGAAATCGGCTTGCCACGGCGGGGCGGGCGGTCAAGGTGGTGGGCCTGCACTTTTAACCAAACCCTATGAAACAACTGCATCTCCTCTCCCTCACGACGCTCGTCGCCGGTCTCACCGCTTTTGCGCCCACGGCGGCGCGGGCGCAGGATCCGGAAAAACTCACCATCCCGAATGCCATCGTCGGCACGATGGATATTGATTTCAAGACGCGCAAAAGCCTGGACGAAAAGGGCAAGCCGCAGAAGGGCGTGACCGATCAGTACACGCTGGCGCTGACGGTGGCGCAGACGACGGAGTTTAAGGGCACGATCCTGCGGCAGCCGCCGGTCGCGGGCATCCTGGGGACGGGGCAGAAGGCGCAACTCGTGTATTCGGTGGATCTCTCGGTGCTGAACCCGGCGAATCTTGCGCAAAAGCGGGCGGTGGGGAAATGGGTGGGCACGGTGCCGGTGGCGGCGACGGGGGAATACAATGCGGATGGCTTGCCGGACTCGCTCCAGCGCATCGCGGTGGATGCGATCGGGAAGGCGCCGGCTTTTGTGGACAAATTCGGCGGGAAGCTGGTCGGCAAGGGCAAGAAGGCGGCGGGCGCGGTGACGTATCTGCGCCAGCTCGCGGGCAAGCAGGTGAAGGTGGAGGTGAAGAACAGCGACCCGATGCGCTTTGAAGCGCTGGCGCTGGCGATGGGCCCGGCGCAGACCTATCCGCGCACGGTGGTCAATGGGAACCTCGACTACGATTACGAGACGGGGAACTACTACACGAACGGCATTCGCTTTCTCTACCAGCAGAATGGCAAGGAAGTGGAGGATGTGTTGACGGGCTCGATCAAGTGGGTGGAGGACGCGAACCGCGCGAGCAATGGCAAGGGGCACTATGAATTCAACCTGCGCGTTAACGAGGCGAAGAACACGAAGCCGGCGGGTGAGGCGGCGGCGTTTGCGAAGATGAGCGATGAGGAGGCGTTCTTCGCGGTGGATAACACGGTGCCGGCGCTGACCGGGACGATCAAATACGAGGACCAGATGACGACGGTGGGCGACAAGCCGGTGCCGGGGTCGAGCAAGATCAAATACGAACTCGGGGCCAATCAGCTCACGAAGGTGCAGATCATGAATTTCTTCAAGCTCTGGCTGGTCTGCGTGGGACCGACGAACGACGAGTAAGCCGGGGCGCTAGACGCTCGAAACAATGACGCCGCCGGGGAAACCTGGCGGCGTTATTTTTTGGGAGGACGGCCAGCGGCGGGAGCAGGCAGGGCGGCTTCCGCGCGGCGGGCGAGGTAGATGACGTGGGCGGCGCGCTTGGCGCGGTCGTGGGCTTTGGCGGGGATGGCTTCGGTGGTGAAGCCGGCGCGGCTGAGGTTGCGGATGAAGCCGGGTTCTTCGCAGGCGGACCAAAAGGCGACCTGGCCGCCGGGGCGCAGGGCGCGGCGGAGGAGGCCGAAGCCGTGGCGGTCGTAGAGCCGCGCGTTCTTGGGCTGGACGAAGGAGGTGGGGCCGTTATCGACATCGAGGAGGATGGCGTCGTAGGCGGACTTCCCGGCTTTGCGGATGACTTCGAAAACGTCGCCGACGAAGACTTCGACGCGGGGATCGTTGAGCAGCTTGCCGTTGACGGCGCGGAGGAATTCGCGGTTCCAGGCGACGACTTCGGGGAGGAGTTCCGCGACGTGGACGGCGGCGCTTTTCCCGACGAGGGCGAGCACGCGCTGGAGGCTGAAGCCGAGGCCGAGGCCGCCGATGAGGATGCGGGCGTCGGGCTGGCGGGCGAGCCGGACGCAGGGGAGTTGCGCGAGGAGCAGCTCGGAGGTGGTGGAGGTGGTGCTCATGAGCTGGCGGCCGTTGAGCTTGAGAAAGTAGTCGCCGTCGTGCTCGTGCAGGGTGAAGACGGAGCCGTCCGGGGTGCGCGTCTGCGCGAGATTTTGGAAAGGTTTCAAGGCGGGAGAAGCGAGGCTCAGGCGAGCCAGCCGCGGATTTTTTCCTCGCCTTTCACCGGGCCGACGACGGCGACGGCGAGCCGGGAGCGGTGGAGGCAGTGGCAGGCCACGCGCTGGATGTCGGCGGGGGTGACGGCGAGGAGTTTGCGCTCGGTTTCCATGGGGCAGAGGACGCGGTTGTAGGCGAGGATGCTTTCGCCCATCCACATGATCTGGTTGGAGGTGGATTCGAGGCCCATGAAGGTCTGGCCGATGGTGTAGTCCTGGGCCTTTTTCAACTCGGCGCGGCCCGGCGCTTTGTCGCAGATGCTCTGGAGTTCGCGGAGGATCATGCGCACGGCTTTCTCCAGATTCGCGGCGTCGAGTCCGGCGGAAATGTGGATGGCTCCGGTGTCGGCGAGCGTAACCATGCCGCTCTGCACGCTGTAGCAAAAGCCGTGGCGCTCGCGGAGTTTCTGGAAGAGCCGGGAGCTCATGTTTTCGCCGAGGATCACGGAGAGGAGCTTGAGGGCGAAGCGGCGTTCGTCGGCCCGGCCAAAGGCGTGGAAGCCCATGGCGAGGTGCGTCTGCTCGGTCTCCTGCGTGGCGAGCGAGACGCGCGCGGTGCCGTGCTCGGGCCGGCTGCGGACGAAACGCGGGGAGCGTCCGCGCGGGAGGCGGGCGAGGAGGGGCGCGATGGTGGAGACGGCACGGCTGTGGTCCACGGGGCCGGCGACGGTGACGATGGTGGTGGCGCCATTGTAGTGGCGCTGCTGGAAGCCGAGCAGCTCGGGGCGTTTCAGGCGGGCGATGCTTTCCACGGTGCCGGTGAGCGCGCGGCCGAGCGGGTGGCCGGGCCACATCGTGGAGGTGAGCAGCTCCTGCGCGTGCTGCGCGGGGTGGTCGCGATACATGAGGATCTCCTCGCGGATGACCTCGCGCTCGCGCTCGATCTCGGCAGGGGCAAACTGGCTGTCGAGATACATGTCGCAGAGCACATCGCAGAGTTGCGGGAGATGCTGCGCGGCGGCTTTGGCGTAGTAGCAGGTGTGGTCCTCGGTGGTGAAGGCGTTCAGGTAGCCGCCGAGGCCTTCCACGGATTCGGTGATCTTCTTCGCGCTGCGCCGTTTGGTGCCTTTGAAAAGCAGGTGCTCGATGAAGTGCGAGATGCCGCTGTGCTGCGCGGTCTCGTGCCGTCCGCCGATGGCCGCCCACAACCCCACGCTCACGCTTTTCATGTAAGGCATCTCGACCGAGGCAAGACGCACGCCGTTGGCGAGCTTGGTGAGGTGGTAGGGATATTCCATCAGGTGAACAATCGGGCGTTACTTCTTCGCTTTGGCTTTTTTCTTCGCGCGGAGTTCGAGGACGTGCTCGGCGAGTTCCAGGTCGTGGGGAAAGGTGATCTTGAAATTCCAGTCGTCGTTTTTCAGCAGTGCGATCTTCTTGCCCAGCTTCTGCACGGCGGAGACTTCGTCGGTGACCATCTCGTGATTCGCCATGAGCGCGGAGTAGGCCTGGAGGATGAGGCCGCTGGAAAAAATCTGCGGCGTCTGCATCGCCCACAGCCCCGTGCGCTCGACGCTCTCCGTGACCATCTGTTCGATGCTCGCGCGTTTCATGGTGTCGGGAATCTGCGAGGCGCAGCACGCCGCGCCGTGGATTTCGGCGAGTTCGAGGCAGGCGCGGATCAGCTTCGGGGTGGTCAGCGGGCGCGCCCCGTCGTGGATGGCCACGTACTCGCTGCCGATGCTGTTCACGGCCTGCAGGCCGTTCCACACGGAGATGTGCCGCTCCTCGCCGCCGCTGATGACCTTGGTGACTTTTTGCAGCTTCTCGTCGGAAACCAGCTTCTCCACTTCGTCCATGCCGTCCTCCTTCGTCACGATGAGGATTTCATGCACCTCCTTCACCTCGCTGAAGGCTTTGACCGAATGCCAGAGCACCGGTTTGCCGTCGAGCGGGGCAAAAAGTTTGTCGAAGCCCATGCGGCGGCTGCTGCCGGCGGCGACGATGATGGCGCTGACCATGGTGGAATTTAGGATTGAGGATTGAGCAGTTGGGAAGCGGCGAGCGGGTGCCCGGTCCCACTTCAGGCCAGCGCCGCGTTGACGGCGGCGCTGAGGGCGCGGCCATCAGCGCGACCGGAGGCGCGTTCGTTGGCGAGTTTCATCACGGCGCCCATTTCCTTTTTGGAAGTTGCGCCCGTCTCGGCGATGCAGGCGGCGACGAGGGCGGTGAGTTCCTCGGCGCTGAGCGCCTGCGGGAGATACGCGGCGAGGATGGCGGCCTCGGATTTCTCCTTGGCGGCGAGTTCGGGGCGGCCCCCTTTTTCAAAGCTCTCGATCGAGTCCTGCCGCTTCTTCATTTCCTTGCGCACCACGGCCAGCGCGGTGGCCTCGTCGAGGACGAAATGCAGCCCGCCTTTTTCGATGGCGACGTTTGTCAGCGCGCTCTTGAGCATGCGAATGACGCCGAGGCGCTCGGCCTCGCGCGCCTTCATTGCTTCTTTCAGATCGTGATCGATGCGCTCTTGGAAATTCATGGGGCGAGGAAGCTAGCCGATGGTCCGCCCGCCGCAAATGCTTTCACCCCCGGTCGGGTTGAGCCAAAGAAACAGTGGAGAAACCCTTTACGCTCCTGCATTTGCGCGGTTAAAACCTCGCGCACTATGAAAATCATCGACGAGTTCAAAGCATTCTCAAAGGAAACGCAGTGGACCTCGCCGTCGGCGTGGTCATCGGCGCCGGGTTCGGCAAAGTGGTCGAGTCCATGGTCAAGGACGTGATCACTCCGCTGATCGGAGCCATCGGCGGACAGCCGGATTTCGCCGCGATCAAGCTCGGGCCGCTGATGATCGGCAGCTTTATCAATGCTGGCGTAGCGTTTTTCATCCTCGCTGCGGTCATCTTCTTCCTCGTCGTCAAGCCGATGAACGTCCTGATGGCCATGGCCAGGAAGAAGGAAGCGGAAGCGCCCGCCGCTCCGCCTCCCGTGCCGGAAGACGTGAAGCTCCTCATCGAGATCCGCGACCTCCTGAAGAAGTAAAACCTTGCACCCCGCACCTTTCAGCGGCAGCCGGCTCGATGCTGGCTGCCGCTTTTATTTTGGTCGGAATTTCTTGAGGCGGCGGCGGAGATCGCCCTGGGCCTCGTCCAGCCACGGTCGCAAGCCCTCCGCCGAGACGACCAGCGCGCCGAAGCTGGTGGCGGTCTGCTGCTCCATGTGGTCGGAGGTGGCCACGGTGATCTCGTGCTGGCTGGCGTATTTGGCCACGAGGCGCTCGACGATTTCATCCGCAGTCTGCCCCGCTCCGGAGTAAAAAATCTGGATGCCGCCCGGCTCGGTCGCCTCGTTCGAGACCACGCCTTTACCGTCAAAAACCGCGACCACGCGGACGCCGCTCGCGTCTTGGTACGCGGTGAGAATTTTCACCAGTTCGTCGCGCGCCAGCGCCGTGCGCCGCGCGTGCAGCTTCCGCAGTTCCGGCCACGCGAAGATCACGCTGTGACCATCGACGATCAGGTAGCGCATGGCTGCGCCGGGATGGTGAATCGTGATTGGGAATGGGTGAGCGGCGGTCACCGCGCCACCATCCACCCCTCACCGATCGCCGATCACTTTCCCCCCGCTATTCCGCCGCTGCGGCGGGAGCTTTTTCCTTCTTCGGCGCGGCTTTCTTCTTCACCACTTTCGCCTTCAACGGTGCGGCCATGGATTTGACTTTGAGACGCTCGAGATAGGCGAGACGGCGGCGGCGTTTTTGGATTTTGTTCGTTTGCTGGCCCATAGAAATAGAGTTGGTTTTTGGATTGGGAGCGCAGTGCTTACGCTGCTCCCGCGGTGCGGTCAAGCAAAGCGCACCGCTTCATACGCCTCGGCCTGCGGCAACCGCGCTGCGATTTCTGGCAACGCAATCATTGCGTCGCCGACATCGTAGACCTCCCGTCCGAAGCCCTGATCCCCGCGCCGCCATACGACCGCACCCACGCGGTCCTGCTCCAGCAGGGCATAAACGCGCAAGCTGGGAATCTGAAAATAGGCATCGCGCTTTTCCGACTCATCGGTGCGCCGGGCCGGAGGTGAAAGCGCCTCGATGATCTCCACGGGGTTATCGACAAAATGAGCCTGGTCGAGACGGACAGCGCAGACCACCGGGCGGCCGGGGGAGGAGAACCGCGTGGGCGTCGGGTATTGGATGCGCCCTTGCAGATCCGGGTCAAACGGGCGGCCGGCTTTTCCGCGAAGCTGAGTCCCCAAACAAACTGCGACGTTCGTCGAGATCGACGTGAGAGCCAGCGTGCTGCCCGCCAGCGCATAAACCATCCCGCCGAGGTATGCCTGCCGCGGATCTTCGCTCACCTCCCGTTTGAGATAGTTGGCGACGGACATCCATTCATCGGCAGCGCGTGAGCCCGTCATGCGGCGGACGATGCCGCGTCGGGAACGCCGCACAATCTTCGCCTTCTCTCCCATTGACGCCCCCCGCGACCGCCCCCATATTCCGCGCCCTTTTGCAAAACCACACCTATCAGGACATCGACATGGAACACATCCGCAACATCGCCATCATCGCTCACGTCGATCACGGCAAGACCACGCTCGTGGACCAGCTGCTCAAGCAGGCTGGCACCTTTCGCGCGAACGAAGCCAAGGCCAGCGAGATCCGCATCATGGACTCCATGGACCTCGAACGGGAGAAGGGCATCACCATCAAGGCGAAGAACGCGGCCTTCAAATGGCACGACTACCACGTGAACATCGTGGACACCCCCGGCCACGCGGATTTCGGCGGCGAAGTGGAGCGCATCATGAAGATGATCGACGGCGTGCTGCTCGTCGTGGATGCCTACGACGGCCCGCAGGCGCAGACGAAGTTTGTTTTGAAAAAGGCGCTGGAAAACGGCGCGAAGCCCATCGTCGTCATCAACAAGATCGACCGCGAAAACGCCCGCCCGCACAAGGTGCTCGACATGGTCTTCGAGCTTTTCATGGAGCTGAACGCCACCGACCTCCAGCTCGACTTCCCCGTGATCTACGCCTCCGCGCGCGATGGCTACGCGATGAAGGAAATCCACGAAGCGAGCACCACCATGGAGCCGCTCTTTGAGGCGATCATCAAATACATCCCGGCACCCGCGAAGAGCGACGCGCAGTATTTCCAAATGCTCGTCTCGAACCTCGACTACTCCGACTACCTCGGACGGATCGCCTACGGCCGCATCGTTTCCGGTCGCGTGAAAGTCGGCGACAACGTGGTCCATATCTCGAAGGACGGGAAACGTGAGCGCGCGAACGTGACCGCGCTTTTCGGCCACGTCGGCCTCGCCAAAGTGGAACTCAAAAACGCCAGCGAGGGCGACATCATCGGACTCTGCGGCTTCGAGGACGCCTTCATCGGCGAAACCATCACCGACACCGAGGAGCGCCTGCCGATTCCCTTCGTCGATATCGACCCGCCCACGATCACGATGAAAATCTGCATCAACGACGGCCCGCTCGCCGGACGTGAAGGCAAACTCCTCACCGCCCGCCAGGTCCGCGAGCGGCTCGTCCGCGAGACCCGCACAAACGTCTCTATTCTTTTCGCCGACACCGATGTCGCCGGCCATTTTGAAATCCAGGCCCGCGGCGAAATGCAGATCGCCATCATCGTCGAGCAAATGCGCCGCGAGGGCTTTGAAATCCTTGTCTCCCGCCCCGAGGTCATCTTCCACCGCGACGCGGCCGGCACCCTCCTCGAACCCCTCGAAACGCTCTACGTCGATGTCCCGAACGACACCCTCGGCGACATCCTCCAGTCCCTCGCCGCGCGCAAAGCCGAGATCACCCACATGGAGCACAATCCGCACAGCGTCACCGTCCAGGCCGTCGTCCCCACCCGCGGCCTCATCGGCTTCGAGACCGACCTCGTCAACGCCACCAAAGGTCACGGCATCATGTCCCACATCTTCAAGGAATACGGCGAGCACAAGGGCGACATCCCCACCCGCAACAACGGCGTCCTCGTCGCCATGGAGCAGGGCATCAGCACCGCCTACTCACTGGAGACCATCCAGGAGCGCGGCCGCCTTTTCATCGGAGCCCAGGCCGAGGTTTATGAGGGCATGATTATCGGCGAAAACGCCCGCAACGACGACATGCCCGTCAACCCCTGCCGCGCGAAAAAGCTCAGCAACATGCGCAGCACCGGCGACGGCAAAGGCGTGACTCTTTCCCCGCCGCTCGTCATGACGCTGGAGCGTTCGCTCGAATACATCGCCCCCGACGAATACGTGGAAGTCACGCCCAAGAGCCTCCGCCTCCGCAAAAAGATCCTTGACGCCAACGGTCGCAAACGCGCCAGCACGAAAATCGGCTAGCGGGGCGGTGCTATTCTCTTGCCAGCGCGGGGTTGCTCGCGCCCGCTGAAGGGCGTGTCGTCTCCCACTATTTTACTCCCGCCGCCGGATGCCCCGGCCGACAGCGGCGCGCTGCTGGGGCGGTTTCTCGACCACGTCGCGGAGCGAAAGCTGGAGCTCTATCCGGCGCAGGAGGAGGCGATTCTGGAACTTTATGACGGGAAGAATGTCATCCTCAACACGCCCACCGGCTCGGGCAAATCGCTGGTCGCGGCGGCGCTGCATTTCCAGAGCCTGGCGCAGGGACGGCGCTCGGTTTACACCTGCCCGATCAAGGCGCTGGTGAATGAAAAGTGGCTCGCGCTTTGCCGGCAGTTTGGGCCGGAAAACGTGGGGCTGAGCACGGGCGACGCGTCGGTGAATCGCGGCGCGCCGATCCTCTGCTGCACGGCGGAGATCCTCGCGAACATCGCGCTGCGCGAAGGCGCGGCGGCCGACGTGCAGGACGTGATCATGGACGAGTTCCACTACTACGCCGACCGCGAGCGCGGCACGGCCTGGCAGGTGCCGCTGCTCACGCTGCCGCGCACGCGCTTCCTGCTCATGTCGGCGACGCTCGGCGAGACCGCATTTTTTGCCGAGGAACTGACGCGGCTCAACGGACTGGAAACGGTGACCGTCGCGTCGAAGGACCGCCCGGTGCCGCTGGAGTTTTCCTACGCCGAGACGCCGCTGGCGCAGACGCTCGAAGGGCTGGTGACGGGCGGCAAGGCCCCCGTCTACGTCGTCCATTTCACGCAAGCCGACGCGGCGCAGAGCGCGCAGGATTTCATGAGCACGAATGTCTGCACGCGGGAGGAAAAGGAGCGGATCGCGCACGCGCTGGAGGGGTTCAAGTTCACGAGTCCATACGGGCCGGAGATCAAGAAATGGCTGCGGCACGGGATCGGGCTGCATCACGCCGGGTTGCTGCCGAAATACCGCGTGCTCGTGGAGCAACTCGCGCAGCGCGGCCTGCTCAAAGTGATCTGCGGCACCGACACGCTGGGCGTGGGGATCAACGTGCCGATCCGCACCGTGCTCCTGACGCAGCTTTGCAAATTCAGCGGGCAGAAGACCGGCATCCTGAGCGCGCGCGACTTTCACCAGATCAGCGGGCGCGCGGGGCGCAAAGGGTTCGATGACGTCGGCTGGGTGGTCGCGCAGGCCCCGGCGCACGCCATCGAGAATCTGCTGCTCGAGCAAAAGCAGGCCGGCGGCGGGAAGAAGTTCGTGAAGCGCAAACCGCCGGAGCGGAATTTTGTGAACTGGGACAAGCAGACCTTCGCGCGCCTCATGGTCGCCCCACCGGAGCGGCTGACCAGCCAGTTCCAAATCACCCACGGCATGCTGCTCAACGTCCTCAGCCGCCCGACCGACGGCGGCCGCGCGCTGCAGGCGCTCATCGCCCGCTGCCACGAAATGCCCAAGGCGAAAAAAGCGCTGACCCGCCGCGGCTGGCAGCTCTTTCGCTCGCTCGTCGAGCGGGGAATTATCGAGTTCATCCCGCAGACCATCGAGGGCGCAAAGGTGCGCGTGAACGTCGCGTTGCAGGACGACTTCTCGATGAACCAGACGCTCTCGCTTTACGTCCACGACACGCTCCCGCTGATGGACCCGCAGGCGCCCGACTACGCGCTCGTCGTGCTCACGCTCGTCGAGTCCATCCTCGAAGACCCGGACCTCATTTTGCGCCGGCAACTCGACAAGGTGAAGGGCCAGGCCGTGGCCGAGATGAAGATGCAGGGCATCGAATACAACCAGCGGATGGAGGAGCTGGAGAAGCTCGAATACCCCAAGCCGAATCGCGATTTCATCTACTCCACGTTCAATGCTTTCGCCGCGAAGCATCCGTGGGTCGGGCAGGAAAACATCCGCCCGAAATCCATCGCGCGGGAGATGTTCGAAGAGTTCCGTTCGTTCGCCGATTACATCAAAATCTACGAACTCCAGCGCGCCGAGGGCGGGCTTCTGCGCCACCTTTCCAACGTCCACAAAGTCCTCGCGCAAACCGTCCCCGACGCCGCCAAGAACGACACCCTCCGCGAGATGGAGATCTACCTCGCCACGATGCTCCGCCAGATCGACTCCAGCCTCCTTGAGGAGTGGGAGAAAATGCGCGACCCGGCCTACGTCCCGCGCGGCGAGCAGCCCGAGGTCCGCCCGCCCGGCGCCGAGGAAGCCGCCCGCGACATCACCCGCGACGCCAAAGCGTTCACCGCCGCCATCCGCAACTGCATCTTCACCTTCCTCCGCGCCCTGACCAGCGGCGACCTCGATACCGCCCTCGCCAGCACCAACGCGAATCCTTTACCCGACGAAGAGCCCTGGACCACCGACCGCCTCCGCCGCGCGCTCGAGGCCTATCACGCCG
>CAYQBV010000004.1:0-44357 GCA_964415705.1 uncultured Chthoniobacter sp.
GGGGAGGGCGCGCTGGAGGGGATGCATGGATGGCGGGAGTGTCTTGGGGATGTCTTTGATATGCGAGTCTGACTCGCCGATACGGCGGCTGGTCGCGCGCGGATGTTTGACCGTCGTCCCTGGACCGGTGCAGGATCGGCGTGCATGGCAACCACCCGGCTTTTCGAGATTCGCAAATACCAGACCGCCGACCGCGGGCGGGTGCGGGAGTTGTGCTGCGCGACGGGTTTTTTGGGCAACCCGATCGACCCGGTGTTTGAGGATCGCGAGCTGTTCGCGGATTACCTCACGGCCTACTACACGGACTGGGAGGCGGAGAGTTCCTTGGTGCTGCTGGTGAATGGCGAAATCCGCGGCTACCTCATGGGTTCGCGCTTTCCGCTGCGCCAGCAGTGCTACGCGTTTTACCAAAACATCAGCCTCTTTCTGCGCGGCATTTTCCGCTACCCGCGCTACTCGGCGGCGTCGAAAAAATTCGTCCAGTGGATCTTTCGCACGGCGTGGCGGGAGGTGCCGGCGGCTCCCCGGCGGACCGCGCATTTTCACATCAATCTGCTCGCCGATGCGCGCCAGGTGGCGACCTCGCGGGCGCTGGTGGATTCGTATCTGCGCTACCTCCACGCCTGCGGCGAAAAGCGCGTCTACGGCCAGATGGTGGTCTTCGAGGATCGGCGCGGGGCGAAGATGTTCGAGCGTTACGGCTTCAAGGTTTTGAACAAGTCCGAGATCACCAAGTACCGCGCTTTTCACCCGGAGCCGGTCTATCTCTGCACGGTCGTGAAAGACCTCGACGAGAACAGCCAGTGCTACGCGAAGGCGGGGTGACGGTCACTCCGCGGGCCGGCGGAGTGCGGGGACATTGCCGAGCCAGGTGGCGGCCAGGCAGCCGATGGCGCCGACGGTGAAAATCTGCCGGGCGGTGCTCTGGTCGATGAGCGGCACCAAATGCGCGAGGGCGGTGAGCGCCGCGCCGAGCAGGGTGACCGCGGCGACGGTGCCGAAGAGCCAGGTGCCGGGCCGGGAGCCATTGGTAAAGGTCATCGAGAGTGGAAAGGAGGCGGCGATCAGGCCGATGCCGAGGGTGACCACCGCGGGCCAGCCGAAGGCGAAGCTGGCGATGAGGAGCGCGAGGCCGGGACCGAGCGAGCCGCCGACCGCGGCGGCTTCCAGTTTCTCCCGCGGGCGGAGCGCATAGCGGGCGAAGGAGTCGAAGAGCAGAAAGAAATTGCCGACGGGTTTGGCGACCCAGACCCAGAGGACGAAAAGCATGTAGAGCGCGACGAGGGCGTCGCCGCCGGGAATTTGACCCGCGAGTTTGACGCCGAAATAAAGGCCAATGATGACCGCCCAGCGCGCGCCGGAGCTGAGGCGCTGCATGAAAAAGCAGTAGCGCAGATAGGTGCGGTAGATCGGCGAGCGGGCGCGGAAGCTGTTGAGCAGGCCGTCGCGGGCGGATTCGAAGTCGGGGTCGAGGCGGAGGGCTTCGCGAAAATGCGTCTCGGCGGCCCGGTGCTCGCCGCGCTGGAGGGCGGTCCAGCCAGCGTTGGCGTGGGTGAAGGGATCCTCGGGATCGCGGGCGAGCATGCCGGCGAGGTGCGCGGCGTTTTCGGCGTTCTTGTTTTGCAGGCGGAGCGCCTGGGCGAGCTGGTTGGCGGCGGCGGAGTTGTCGGCGTCGAGCGCGAGGGCCTGCCGGGCGGATTGCTCGGCGCGGGGCCATTGCTCGGTTTGCAGATGCGCCTGGGCCTCGGCCGTGAAGGCGCCAGCGTGGTGCGGATCGAGGCTCAGCGCCGTCTGCGCGGCGGCGAGACCGTCGCGCGGGCGGTCGAGGACGGAGAGGATGTAGCTGCGCAGGACGTGGTGGTCGGCGTCGTTGGGCTCCTTGGCGATGGCGCGGTCAATGGTCGCGAGCGCCTCGCGTTTTCGCTGCGGCTGGTGGAGCTGGCAGGCGGCGAGCTGGTGGAGGGCGAAGGCGTCGTTGGGCTCCTGCGCGAGCGCTTCGCGAAAGGCGTTTTCGGCATCGGCGTAGCGGCCGAGGTCTTTGAGCTGGAGGCCGCGGAGGATTTGCGGCGGAAGGCCGAAGGAGGCGCTCATGGAAAAATTCGAAATCCGAATATCGAAATCCGAAACAAATTCAAAATGTCGGAAACTCCGAGAAGCAGACGGGGAACGCGGCCGTCCGTTTGCACCCTTTCAAGCCATTCGGATTTGTTTCGGATTTCGATATTCGGATTTCGAATTTTCACTTTTTGATCCCCAGAAACTCCAGCACGTCATCATAGAAGCCGCTCTGGTTGGAATAGATTGCGTAGTTTTTCGCGCTCTCGAACCAGGCTTTCGTCGAGGGCTTCACGTCTTTCGCAGACTTCAGCAGGTCGTCGGTGCCCAGCGGGATGACGCGGCCTTCGTTCATGGCGCGGGCGAGGGAGCGCTCGATGGCGATGTCAAAAACGGCTTTCAAATCCGCGCCGGAGAAGTCGCGCGTCTTCTTCGCCACGGCGGCGGCGTCGAGCGCGTGCATGGGTTTGTTTTTGGCCATGACCTCGATGATGGAGCGGCGCGCGGGCTCGTCGGGCGGCGGGACGAAAAGGATGCGGTCGAAGCGGCCGGGGCGGCGGAAGGCGGGATCGAGATGCCACGGGGCGTTGGTCGCGCCGAGGATGAGCAGGCCGTCGTTGTCGCCGACGTTGCCGTCCATCTCGGCGAGGAACTGGTTGATGAGCGTGCGGCCGGCGCTCTGTTTGAGGTCGTTGCGGTCGGCAGCCAGGGCGTCCACCTCGTCGAAAAAAAGCACCGCCGGCGCGTGGGTGCGGGCGAGCTCGAAAAGGGCGTGGAGGTTTTTTTCGGAGTTGCCGAGGTAGAGGTCGAGGATCTGATGGATGCCGATGGAGAGAAAGTTCGCCTTGATCTCCCCGGCGGTGGCGCGGCTGAGCAGGGTTTTGCCGCAGCCCGGCGGGCCGTAAAGCAGCACGCCGCCGCCGATTTTTTTGCCGTAAGCCTTGAAGAGCGCCGGGTTCTTCAGCGGGTGGATGATCTTCATCCGAATCTCCTCTTTCACGGACTCCATACCGCCGATGTCGGCAAAGTTCAGCGTGGGTCGCTCGATGTCGGTGGGACCGACGGCGGGCTGTTCCTCTTTGTCACTTTCGGGCGTCCAGCCCTGGACCGTAACCTTTTCCGGCTCGGCGCGCGGTGGCTCGGCGTGGCCGCGACCGGTGAGTTCCTTTTCCAAACCGGCGTCGCGCAGCGTGGGGTCGAGGGCCAGCGCCTGGTCGTAGCTGGCTTGCGCGGCGGAGCGGTTGCCTTCGCCGGCGTGGAGCCGGGCGAGCAGCAGGTGCGCGGGCGCAAAGCCGGGAACTTCGGCGAGCAGCGACTCGATCCGCACCACGGCTTCGCTGGTTTTGCCGGTGAGGTGGAGCACGCGGGCGATGCCCACTTTGGCCTCCGGCCGCGCGGGATCGAGCCGCTGGACGCGCTCGAAAAGGGCGCGCGCCTCATCGAGCGACCACTCGTCCAGGCAGGACTGGGCGAGGAGGAGGAGGAGCGGGACGTTTTCTGGAGAAACGGCCACGGCCTGGCGGAGTGGATCGAGCTTGGACATGATCGGGATTCTCCGGCGGCAGGCGAGGGGTGACAAGCGGGAGATTTTCGAGAAAATGAGCTGTCATCGCGCGGCGAAAAAGCCGTGTCTGATGGCACAGCCGCTGCTAATTCTTAAATTGCTCAAACCATCTATCCTATGAATTTTCTCGTTGTTGACGATAACCGGCTCCTCAATCGCTTTCTGACCACCTACCTCCGCGGCAAAGGCCACGGGGCTTCGTCGCTGACGGACAGCACGAAGGTGGAATCCTGGCTCGATCTGAACCCCTGCGACGGGCTGATCCTCGACATCGGCATGCCGAAAATCGACGGGCTGACGCTGATCTCGCACGTGCGGGCCGCGCATCCCGATCTGCCGATCGTGATGTTCACCGGGCTGGGTTACGACGAGGACGCGATGCAGGCGGCGCGCAAGGCGGGGGCCAATGGCTACGTGAGCAAGGGGCTTGGGCCGTCGGAGATTTATTCGGCGCTCATGCGGGTGCTCGCGAGTCAGCCGGCGAAGGCGTGAACCGTTCGGCGGGAGCCGAACCGCGCGCGGGGAAAGCGCCGCGGTATTGCAGTTTCTTACGCGGCGGGATCGGTCAGTTCGGCGAGCCGTTTTTGCAAAAGCACGGCCTCCCATTGTCCGCTGGCGTTGGGCTGGTCGAGGTAGCCGTAGTTCAGCACGGAGCCGGCTTGCGCGAGGAGCAGACGCGAGATTTTCCCGAAGGTCCCCATGCCCATGACGCTGAGCGGGAGCGCCGGGCGGGGGGAGAAAAGGGCCAGGAGTTGCGCGAGTGCGGCCGGCGTGTCCGCGCGGGCGGCGAGCTTGCAGATGTCGGCCCCGGCGGCGCGGGCGCGGCGCAGGGTCTGCCGCAGGCGCGCGGTGGTCGGCGTGGTTTTGAAATGATGCTCGGAGACGATCACGCGCACCCTGCCGGCGCGGGCGTCGGCGATGGTCGAGGCGAGGGCGACGCAGGAGCGCAACTCGATGTCGATCAGCGTGGCGAATGGCAGAAACTGTGCGAACAACTCGCGTCGGCGAGGAAAGCCGAGCCGGTGCAGTCCGCCCTCGGCGGGATGGCGGACGGTGATGATGAGCGGGACGCGCAGCCGCGGCAGCGCGCGGAGCAGGGGGGAGGGATCGGGCGCGAAGGAATCCACGCGGATTTCGAGGAAGTCCACTTCGCCGGGCTGAATCCGGAGCGCGCGGCGCAGGGCGCCCGGCGAATGAACAGCGCCAACAACTTGCGGTCTGGCGCTCAAAATTCTGGTAGTCTTGGTGCCGCTCATATTCTGTGCAGCCCGCAGAAAAACTGATGCTAGGTCGAAAACAAGAACTCAATCTCCAAGCACTCCAGCTTGCCGATGGCATTCTGTTGGTGGCGGCGTTTTGGGTCGCGCACACGCTGCGCTTCTTTGGGCCGAACTGGTTCCTGTTCGATACGCCGATCGGGCCGTTCAAAGACTTCCAATGGCTGCTTTTCGCGATCATGCCGTTTGGGCCGATCTGTCTGGAAATGCAGGGCTTTTACAGCAACCCGCTGCAAAAGGAGGGGGGCAAGTCGCTCGGGCAGATCGCGCGGGCGTTTTTCTGGCTCGGTCTGCTGATCGCGGCGGCGGCGTATTTTTTGAAACTGGATGTCCCCTCGCGGGCGGTCATGCCGATGTTTGCGGTGGTCTCCGTGCTCGCGCTGCTGGTCCGCGAGCGCATCTCGATCGTGCGGTATCGGGCGCGGGCGAAACGCGAGGATCTGCGGGAGCGGCTGATCCTCGTGGGCACGCCGGCGGATTTGCACCAGTTGCGGCACTCGTTCACGCCTGAACAAGTGATCGAGACGGAGGTCGCGGCGGAGATCGACATCGAAACCCAGTCGGTCAACGAGCTGATTGAGGCGCTGCACAAGTATTCCGTCGGGCGCGTGATTTTTGCGGGCGGTCACAGCCATATGCACCGGCTGCAGGAAGGCATCGCGGCGTGCGAGGTGGAAGGCGTGGAGGCCTGGCTCGCGGCGGACTTCATCCGCACGGCGATCGCCCGGCCGGATTTTGATGTTTTTGGCAACCGTCCGATGCTCGTTTTTCGCACGACGCCGGATGTGTCCTGGGCGCTGCGCTTTAAGACGCTGATCGACCGCGTGGGTGCGCTGGTCGGGCTGGTGCTGCTGTCGTGGGGTTTCGTCATCGCCATCGTCGGCATCAAGCTGACCTCGCCGGGGCCGATCATTTTCCGGCAGAAGCGCGCGGGGAAAAACGGGCACCCGTTCACGATGTATAAATTCCGCTCCATGCACACCGACGCCGAAATGCGCCAGGCGGAACTCGTGGCTTTCAATCAAATGGAAGGACCGGTTTTCAAGATTGAGAACGACCCGCGGGTGACGCCGTTCGGGAGGTTCCTGCGCCGAACGAGCATCGACGAATTTCCCCAGCTCCTGAATGTGCTGAAAGGCGACATGAGCCTCGTCGGCCCGCGCCCGCTGCCGATCTACGAGGTCGAAAAGTTTGAGAACACCGCCCAGCGGCGGCGGCTCTCGATGAAGCCGGGGCTGACCTGCCTGTGGCAAATCAGCGGGCGCAGCGCGATCAAGAATTTCGACGAGTGGGTGAAGCTCGACTTGCGCTACATCGACCAGTGGTCGCTCTGGCTGGATGCCGAGATTATCCTCAAGACCTTCCCGGTGGTTTTTCTGGGATCGGGCGCGCGTTGAGCTTCTTGTCGCCTTCTTTTTTTGCATGGAAATCCGTAAAGCTCTCATCACTGCCGCTGGAAAAAGTCAGCGCACCCTGCCGCTGCAATCGCTGGTTGATCGCGACGGTGTCACGAAAACGGCGCTCGCGATCATCATCGAGGAGGTGCTCGGCGCGGGCATCGAAAACATCGGTGTGGTCATCAGCCCCGGCGACGAAACTGCGTATCGCATCGCCGCGGGCTTGCATGCAGGGCGGCTGACTTTCATTCCGCAAACCGTGCCGCTCGGCTACGGGCACGCCATTCACAGCGCGGCGACCTTTTGCGGCGACGATCCGTTTTTGCTGCTCGTGGGCGATCATCTCTATCTCAGCGCGGCGGCCAAAGGCTGTGCGCAGCAGCTCGTGGAACTGGCGCAGGCGGAAAAGTGCAGCGTCTCGGCGGTGGAATCGACGCACGAAAGCCAGCTCCCGTATTACGGCGCGGTCGGCGGCACGCTGGTCGATGCGGCGCGGCGGCTTTACCAGATCGACACCGTGCTGGAGAAGCCGACGCCGACTGAGGCCGAGCAGAAGATCGACGTACCGGGCCTGCGCGCGGGCTACTACCTGTGCTTCTTCGGCATGCACGTGCTCACGCCTGCGGTGCAGCGGTTGTTGGGCGCGGCTTTCGCCAAAGCGGAGGGTCGCGAGAACAGCGTGAACTTCCGCGCGGTGCTCGCCGAACTCGCAGCGCAGGAACGCTACCTCGCCGCGGAATTGGACGGGCGGCGCTATGACTTCGGTGTGCGCTACGGGCTGCTCACCGCGCAACTCGCGCTCGCGCTCAATGGCACGGATCGCGATGAAGTGCTCCGCGGCATTGTGGAGCTGATGGCGGCGAAGATCGCGAAATAGCCGCGCATGTCCCTCGGCCTGCTCGACCTCATCACCTCGCCGGACCCGGCGCTGCGCGACCGTTCGCTGGATGATGCCTGCGCGCCGGCCTCGGCGGAGGAGCTGCTCGCGGAGTGCGATGCGCTCGACGCGTTCCGCCGCACTTCGCCCAATCTCTACGAGCGGGTGCGCGCGCTGTTTTTCCTCTACGCGATCCATCGCTTTCATCTGCCGGCGCGCTTGCCGCGTGGCGCGGACGCCCCGTCCGCCGATGTCCGCCGGACGCCCTCGTCCGGCGAGCGTGAGGCAAGCGTCGCCGGACGGGGCGTCCGGCAGACGGACGCGGACGGGGGCGTCCGCGCCACGCAGATTCCGTTTCACGGCTACGAGCATTTGCTGGCGCGCCGGTTCGAGGAGGCGATCGAGGTTTTCTGCCAAAAGCAAAAGTCCGATGGGCCGAGCGACGCGCTCAGCTCGGCGCTCGCCGCGGCGTTTCACCGTCTGGCCTTCCAGACGCTTGCGGATCAGGTCCGGCGCAGCGTCCGCACGGTGCGCGGGAACCAGTGGATGTTTCGCATGGGCCACCCGAACGACCAGCCGTTGCGGCTGCGGCCCGAGTTGCTGCGCGCGGACGCGGAGGGGCTGTATCCGATCCTGCGCGAGCGCACGCCGGTGCGGATGGACCTCACGCACTCGGCGTGGAGCGACATCTTTTTTCTCGGCATGGATTTCCCCGCCGGCGCGCGCGTGCTGAACATCTCCGTCGATCTCGGCGTCCACGGACGCGACGCCGAGCCGCAGCCGCCGGTCAGCGCGTGGCTGCGGGTCATCGATCAGCCGGTGCTGCGGCTCGTGTCCGTCGATCTCGGGGCAAGCGCGGAGATTTCCTCGCTCGGGGAAGTGTTCGATTTTGCGAAGGATTACCTCGGGTTGTTGAAAGCGGCGGTCATCGCCAGCGGGCTGGTGCCGCCGGGCATCGAGGGCTCGGGGCAAAGTCTCGGCGATCTGCTCGCGCAGATGCTCGGGCCGGGCCGCGGGCTGGAACTGGTGTCGAGCGTGAACGACATCCCGAAAGGCTCGCGCCTCGCGGTTTCCACAAACCTGCTCGCGGCGCTCATCGGCGTGCTCATGCGCGCGACCGGCCAGGCGGAGTCGCTGACCGGGCCGCTGAGCGAGGCCGAGCGGCGACTGGTGCTCGCGCGCGCGCTGCTCGGCGAATGGATCGGCGGGAGCGGCGGCGGCTGGCAGGATTCGGGCGGCGTCTGGCCGGGGATCAAACTCATCGAAGGCGTGGCCGCGCAGCCGGGTGATCCCGAGCACGGCGTTTCGCGAGGGCGGCTGATGCCGCGGCATCACGTTTTCACGCGCGACGAAATCCCCGACTCCGCGCGGCAGGCGTTGCAGGATTCGCTCGTCGTGGTCCACGGCGGGATGGCGCAAAACGTGGGGCCGATTTTGGAAATGGTGACGGAGAAATATCTGCTGCGCTCCGCCGTGGAATGGCACGGACGGCAGGAGGCGCTCGGCTTTCTCGATGAAATCCTCGACGCGCTGCGGGTCGGCGACATCGCCCGCGTGGGTGCGGCGACGACGCGCAATTTCGACGGGCCGATCCAGACGATCATCCCGTGGGCCTCGACCTACTACACCGAGCGGCTGATCGAGCAGGTGCGCGCGGAGTTCGGCGCAGATTTTCTAGGGTTCTGGATGCTCGGCGGGATGAGCGGCGGCGGCATGGGCTTCATGTTTGCGCCTGCGCGGAAAGCGGAGGCACAGCAGCGGCTCGGCGAGATCATGCGCGCGACAAAGCAGGAACTCGCGGCCTCGCTGCCGTTCGCGATGGAGCCGGTGGTCTATGATTTCCGCATCAATGAAAACGGAACTTTTGCGGACCTCCTGCCCGGTCGCACCGCGCTGATGCCGAAAGGTTACTACCTCCTCCGCGCGCCCGCGCTGTTGCGGCGCGATCCGAAGTCGCTCCCCGCGCTGGATCGCGCGGAGCTGGACAAATTCGCCGCCGCCTGCCGCACGCAACCCGAGCTGCGCGGCGTGGTGCAGGAGCTGTTCGACGCCCTGCTCCCGCGGGGTCGCGAGGACCGCGCCGGCGCGCAATCGCTCGAAGATCTGCTCGCCGAAAACGGTTTCGATCCCGAGGCGCACGCGCAAATCCGCGGCGACCTGCGCGCGGGTCGCATCGGTCTCGCGCAGAATCGGCTACCGGCGAATACCGTCATCGAGGATGTGCGGCCCGAGGATGTCACCGACGCGCGCGCCAACGACACGCGCCGCGCCCCGCCGCGTGGCGCGGACGCCTCCGTCCGCGACTGTCCTCCGGACGCCCCGTCCGGCGAAGCCCCGCCGCTCTTCCAACCATTCGACCGCACCTCCGCCTACACCGTTTTCCACCGCCGTCTCCCGCACTGGCGGCAATCCGGCGCAACGTATTTCGTCACCTTCCGCCTGGCCGACTCGCTCCCGCGCGAAGTTCTCGCCCGTCTGCGCGCCGAGCACGAAGCGCACCTGCAAGCCCAGCCCCAGCCCGTCTCGGCAGCCGCGCTGGATGAAGCCAAGGCGTTGTTTTCCTCCAGGATCGAGGCGCAGCTCGACACCGGGCTCGGCGACTGTTTGCTGCGGGAGTCGGCGGTGGCAGAGATCGTGGAAACGGTCCTGCGCCACCGGCACGGCGAAGATTACTGGCTCGGCAGCTTCGTCATCATGCCGAATCATGTGCATGCCATCGTCACGCCGGGAGAAAAGTTGGATCTGGGAACAATCGTCGGTGCGTGGAAATCGGTTTCGGCGCATCGGATCAACCAGCGGCTCCAGCGCTCGGGAGTGTTGTGGCAGGAGGAAGCGTTCGATCACATCGTGCGGGATGATGCGCAGTTGCAGCGGTTTGAGATTTATGTGGAGGAGAATCCGGGGAAAGCGGGGTTGGGGGTGAGGGGATTCGTGATCGGAAGAGACGGCGGACGGGGCGTCCGCCGGACAGACGCGGACGGGGGCGTCCGCGCCACGCCGCGGGGCGCGGCGCAGGCGCAGGCGCAGGCGTATGGCGCAACGCCGGCGCACGCGCGCGGGCTGGACGCCTTGCGCGCGGGTGAGGCGGCGGTGGTGACGCTCGCAGCGGGCGCGGCGAGCCGGTGGACGCAGGGCGCGGGCGTGGTGAAGTCGCTGCATCCGTTTTGCAAACTCGGCGGGCGGCATCGCACCTTTCTGGAGACGCATCTCGCGAAGTCGCGCCACATTTCCCAGCTCGCGGGAACGGCGGTGCCGCACATTTTCACCACGAGCTATCTCACGCACGGGCCGATCGCGGCGATTCTCGAGGCGCGGAAAAACTACGGCTACGAAGGGCCGCTGCGGCTCTCGCGGGGGAAGAGCGTGGGCCTGCGCCTGGTGCCGACGGCGCGCGATTTGCGCTTCGCGTGGGAGGAGATGCCGCAGCAGGTGCTCGATGAGCAGCAGCAGAAAGTCCGCGAATCTCTGCGTGCCGCGCTGCTCCGCTGGGCGCAGGGCGCGGGCGAGGCCACGGACTACCGCGACAACCTGCCGCTGCAATGCCTGCACCCGGTCGGCCATTTCTACGAGATCCCGAATTTGCTCCGCAACGGCACGCTCGCCGCGCTCCTCCGGGAGCGTCCGCAGCTCCGCACGCTGCTGCTGCACAACATCGACACCGTCGGCGCGAACCTCGATCCCGCCTTGCTCGGCCAGCATCTGGAAAGCGGCGCGACGCTGAGTTTCGAGGTCATCACGCGCCGGCTCGAAGATCGCGGCGGCGGGCTGGCACGCGTGGACGGGCGGGTGCGGCTGGTGGAGGGGCTCGCGGTACCGCGGGAGGAGGCGGAATTCGGCCTGACCTATTACAATACGATGACCACGTGGATCGACATCGACGGCTTACTCTCGGCTTTCGGCCTCACCCGTGGCGAACTCGACGACGAACCGCGCGTGAGCGCCGCCATCCGCGCGCTGGCGGCGAAAGTGCCGACCTACATCACGCTCAAAGACGTGAAAAAGCGCTGGGGTCACGGGCAGGAGGACATTTTTCCGGTCGCGCAATTTGAGAAGCTGTGGAGCGATCTCACCGCGCTGCCGGAGATCGCCAGCCGCTTCGTGGTTGTGCCGCGGCTGCGCGGGCAGCAGCTCAAGGAACAGGCGCAGCTCGATGGCTGGCTGCGCGACGGCTCGGCGGCCTCCGTCGAGGAGCTGTGCGCCTGGTAGCAGGCGGCGGATATTTTCCAAACGATCGGACTTTTCACGGCGCGCCGTCTCGGTCACGTTCGCCCGATGTTCACACGTTCGTCCGCTTCACCGATCTCCGTCGTGACCGGCGGCGCCGGCTTCCTCGGATCGCATCTCACCGACCGTCTGCTGGCGGAAGGCCACCGCGTTGTCGCCATCGACAACTTTCTCACCGGTTCGACGGCGAACATCGCGCACCTCGCCGGCAATGAAAATTACCGCCTCATCCGGCACGACGTTTCGAACTTCATCTTCCTGCCGGACGACGTGGATTTCATCTTTCACTTCGCTTCGCCCGCGTCGCCGATCGACTACCTCGAGCATCCGATCCCGACGTTGAAAGTCGGCTCGCTCGGCACGCACAACGCGCTCGGTTTGGCGAAGGACAAGAAAGCGGCGTTCCTGCTCGCGAGCACCAGCGAGTGCTACGGCGACCCGCTCGTGCATCCGCAGCGCGAGGACTACTGGGGCAACGTGAACCCCATCGGGCCGCGCGGCGTTTACGACGAGGCGAAGCGTTTCGCCGAGGCGATCACGATGGCCTACCACCGCTACCACCACGTGAACACGCACATCGTCCGCATCTTCAACACCTACGGCCCGCGGATGCGCCTGCGCGACGGGCGGGTGGTGCCGGCGTTCATCGGCCAGGCGCTGGCCGGCGAGCCGCTGACTATCTTTGGCGACGGCTCGCAGACGCGCTCATTTTGCTACTGCACGGACCTGATCGACGGAATCTTCCGGCTCTCGCAATCCGCTTTCCACGAGCCGGTGAACATCGGCAACCCGCGCGAAATGACGATCCGGCAGTTTGCCGAGGAGATCATCCGCCTCACCGGCACGACCTCGAAAATCGAGTTTCGCCCGCTGCCCGAGGACGACCCGAAAGTGCGGCAGCCGGACATCGCGCGGGCGAAAAGCGTGCTCGGCTGGGAGCCGCGCGTGGAGTTTGATGAAGGAATCAGGAAAACCATTGATTACTTCCAGACCCGCATGAAATAAGGACGCGCCGCGCCCGGTGTTTTTTCTTCCCAACCCGGCGCAAATCGACAACAAACCAATCGCCGCCCCCGCATTAACAAAAAATCTAAGAAAACCTCCCATGAAAATCTTCTCGATCACTGCATGCGCGCTTCTGGCGCTTTCGCTCCAAGTCTCCGCGCAGGCTCCGGCGGCGCCCGGCCCAGGAGCGCTCAAACTTGGAAAAATCAAGGTTGAGGCCGTCAAAACCCCGGAGTTCTCGCTCAAATCTGGCGGAGACAAAAAAACCAGATCGGGTGATTGGATCGAGATCGAATTGGAGTTTGATACAAAGGCTGAAGAAATCGATGAACTGACCCTCGAATACACGGTGCAGGTGCAGGGGGAGAAGGAGGTCAAATTGCTCGACGGCTTGGTGACGCATATCGACATTCCCAAGGGGCGTGAACATTTCTCGGTGATGTATATTTCCCCGCGTTCTCTGGAGAAGTTGACTGGTGGCAAGCCGGTCAATGCCGGGATCGTCCAGAACGTTTGGATCATCGCGAAAAGGAAAGGGCAGCAACTGGATCAGTTGGCGGTCAAGAACGTGGCGATTCCAGCTCTGCCGCATACCCCGGGGGTGCTCCTGAGCAAGCCGGAGACGCCCTTTGCCCCGCTTTACTTTGACCGCTACGAGGCGATCAAGCCATCGAAGTAAGCGCCGAATTGGAGCTTCATGGCCGCATCCAACAACATCCTTAGCCTCAGCCTCGGCAACCAGACGGTGGGAGTGGCTGAGTTCAAGACCGGGGCCAACGGCGGGCTCGTCCTCGCTTCCTACCAAACCCGCGAACTGCTCGCTGATCCCGCGGCGGACGCCACCCGCCTTGCGCAATCCAAACTCGCGCTCGGCGAAATAGCGCAGGTGGCCAAGCTCAAAGGGGCGGCGGTCAACTACGCCATTTCCGCGCAGTCCGTCTTCACGCGGTTTGTGAAGCTGCCTTCGGTCGGTGAGGAGCAGGTCGATCAGATTGTCACGTTCGAAGCGCAGCAGAATGTGCCGTATCCCATCGATGAAGTGGTGTGGGACTACGCGCTCGTGGATAGCGGCCAGGCAAGCGAGGTCGAGGTCGTCATCGTGGCCATCAAGTCCGATCTGCTCGACGACATCAACGAAGCCGTGGAAGAGGCCCATTTGCGGACGACGATCGTCGATGTCGCCCCGATGGCGCTCTACAACGCGTTTCGCTATAACTACAGCGACGTGGATGGATGCTCGCTGATCATCGATATTGGCGCGCGCTCCACGAACCTCATTTTCATCGAGCCGCACAAGGTCTTCAGCCGCAGTATCCCCAACGCCGGCAGCACCATCACCCAGGCCATCGCCAAGGATTTCAATGAGCCTTTTGGGGCGGCGGAGGAGCGGAAAAAGCGCGACGGGTTTGTGAGCCTCGGCGGAGCCTATGCCGAGCCGGAAGACCCGGATGTGGCCCGCGTATCCAAGATGATCCGCAACTCGATGACCCGCCTCCATGCGGAAATCGCGCGCTCGATCAGCTTCTATCGCTCCCACCAGGGGGGCTCGGCACCGCAGCGCGTCCTCCTTAGCGGTGGCAGCGTCACGCTGCCCTACATGCGGGAATTCTTTCACGAAAAATTCCAACTGCCCGTCGAGTTCTTCAATCCACTGCGCAATGTCGCGGTCGGCAATGGCCTGAACCTCGAGGAAATCGGCCGCAGCGCCCACCGCATGGGTGAACTCGTGGGCCTCGCGCTCCGCGGTTCGAGCAATTGCCCGATGGAGCTGAACCTGCGCCCCCGCAGTGTGGTGAAACGCCACGAACTCGCGCGCCGCCGGCCCTTTATCCTGCTCGCCGGAGTCTGCACGCTGCTCGCGCTGACCGCGTGGTGGCTGTATCTCGACCGCGCAGCGGTCATTACGCAGGAAGTGACCGACCGGCTCACGCCGAAAACGACGGAGCTAAAGGGCTTCGAGACCAGAATGAAGACTGCGCGGGAGGAAATCGCCGACCAGCAGGCCAAGGCCGGACCGCTGGTCACGGCGGTTGAGGAGCGGGGGTATTGGTTGAAAATCATCGAGGACATCAATAGTCGGGTGCCCAAGGATTTGGTCTGGGTCACGTCGTTTGAGGCCAAGGTCCAATCACCCGAAGGTGCCGAGCCTGCGGCTGGGCAACTGCCCAAGGGTCAGGCCGCACCCAAGCCGAATACGGTGCTTTTGCTCAAGGGTCTTTACCTGACCAATGCACGGGCGAATCAGGCCTCCGTCGCCGACGAATTCAAGGACAAGCTCCTCGAATCCCCGCTCTACACGCTGGATCAGGATCCGCCGCGGTACAAGCGCAGCGTGCCCAACGATTCCGACCTGGCTTTTGAATTTGAGTTTCCGCTGATTTTGAAAAACCCGATCAGCCTCCCGGACCACAAATGAACTGGATCAAAGAGAACAAGTTCCTCGCCGGATTTTTGGTCGTCATGCTGATCGGCATCGGCGTGCTCGGTTACTTCGTATTCGACGCCATGGGCCGGGTGGACACCGCGCAGGAAAACTACACCAAACAGGCCGCGGAGCTGAAACGACTGCAGAATCTCCCGCTTTCGCCCAGCAAGAAAAACCTCGATGCGCTCGTCGCGCAGAAGTCGGAGGCCAGCAAAGTCATTGCGGAATTTCAAACCTCGCTGGGGGCGCAGTCCTTTCCGCTCGTGCCCATGAAACCGGAGGAGTTTCAGGACAAACTCAAGGCCACCAAGACTGCCATTTTGGAACGTGCGGCGGAGGGTAATACCAAACTCCCGGAGAAATTTTTCCTCGGATTCGATGCCTACGAGACGCGCCCGCCGCCTGCGGAGGCGGCCGCACCCCTCGGGCGCCAGTTGCAAGCCATCGAGTGGGTTTTGAACCAGGTGTTTGCCCATCACATCATGGAGTTGGACGGCAAGGATCCGATGAAGCGCCAATTGCTGGCCGAAGAATCGGGCCGAAAGGCGGAGGAGCCGCCGAAAAAAGGCGCGGGACCGGCGCGCAAGGACGAGCCGCTCGTGGTCACCCACTCGTTCGAACTGAAGATGGTGTGCCGGCAGCAACAGTTGGCCGGACTTTTGAACGCCATCGTTGGGCCAAAGGCTCCGCAGTTTTACATTCCGCGCCTCTTACAAGTCACCAACGAGAAACCGAAAGTCCTCAAGGCCGAACCCGCCAAGGAGGCGGACAGCAAGCCGGGAGGGTATGTGCTGGGCAATGAAACGCTGGCTGTGACCCTGTTGATTGAGGTCGTTGATTTCGCCGAACCGGTCTCTGCAGCGAAGGCCACAGCCGGCAAATAGCTTATGGATTGGATCAAGAAACACTACGATCAGTTCGCACTCGCTCTCCTTGCCTTGGCGCTGGCGGCTGTTTCCGTCATGCTGATCCTAAAATCGCAGGGCTTCGGCGAAGCGTTCGCGGCAGCCACCGTGAGCGCTCCCATCCGCGACAAGGTTCCGCCGTTGGTGCTGGAACCAATCGCGGAGGCCAAGAAGATCCTGGCTGCGCCGCCGCAGTGGAACGAGTCCGACTCGCGGCAGGTGGGGACCGACGAACTCGAAAAGCGGGGTGCGCTGTTTGTGTCTGACCTTTATATTCTGGATCAGGCGACGGGGTTGCCGGTGAAGCCCGGCTCGGGAAGCATTTACAAAGACACGCTGAGCGAAAAGCCGATCCCGAACAAATGGTTCGTTGACCGAAACCTGCCACTCCTGGATCCAGCGGTGCCTTTGCAGGATCCGGATAAGGATGGATTCAAAAACGAGGATGAGTGGCGGGAGGGGACCGACCCCAATGCCAAAGACTCCCATCCCGCCTACCACACGAAACTCTTCGTAAAGAAATTTATCGCCGTGCCCTTTCGGTTGGTCTTCAAGGCCTACGACGGCGATCCGAAGAAACCGCAACCGGCAGCGGACGGCTATCAGGTGAACACCGTGGACCTCCGCCAGCCCAGTGAGTACTTGAAGATTGGGGAGAAGGTCGCAAACACGAAATTCAAGCTCGTGAAGTTCCAGTACAAGACGCAGTTGAATCCCAACACGGGGGAGCAGGATGATATCTCCGAACTGACGGTGGAAAACATCGAGACCAAGGAGCTGGTTGTGCTGGTGCTGAATCGCATCACGGACTCGCCGGACTATTTCATGGACTTCGTTTACAAATGGCCCAACCCGCAGAAGGAATTTCGCGTCAAGAAGCGTCAGGATTTTCCGCTGCCCCCAGCGGGCGGAACCGAGAAATACAATCTCGTTGACAGCAAGGAGGGCAAAGCCGTAATACAGACGCCCGACGGGCAGAAAATCGACATTCTGCCGGATCCGCGCAAATGAAGTCAGCCGCTGACCGTTTGTTCGTCCCCCTCAGTTTCAAAGCTGCGCCCACCCTGCTGGGTGTGAATTTTATCCAATTACAGCCAACCAACCTATCGCATCCATGACCAGACCCCCGCTCGCTACCGCTATCTCCTCGCTCCTCGCCGCGTCGATGATCATTACTCCGTCGTTTGCCCTCGCCGAGGGTGGCGTTCAAGGCGCCGCGGAGAACGAGCTGTTGCGTCGTCAGGACTATCAGCGGCGGGGCGAGCGGATGCTCGAAAATGCTGACCGGGCGATGCGCGATCGGGACTACGAGAAGGCGGCTGCGAGTTACAAATACGCCTGCGATTTCATCCCACCCTCCGAGCTGACCCAAAATTCCTACAACCGGGCAATTCGCGGTTTCAGCGAGGCGAGCTGCAAACTGGCCGAACAGCGCATCACGGAAGGCCGCTATCCTGACGCTGAGAACACGCTTCGGGTCCTGCTCGACGAGCGCTACAATCCGCGGTGCCGGGAGGCCATTGTCATCCTCGCCAACCTCGAAGACCCCGAGTATTACAACAAGACCATTGGTCCCGGCCACCGCGCCAACGTCGAGAAGGTCAAGCAACTCTTCATTGAGGCTAAGGGATATCTTGAGACGGACCGCTACGACCTGGCCTTCAAGCGCTGCGAACAGATCCTCAATGTGGATCCGTACAACAAGGCTGCCCGGATGCTGCAGGAGAAAATCAGCAAGGCAAAAAGCGATTTCAACGGGGTCAGCTTCCTCGAAACTCGGGGACGCTATATGGAGCGGGTTTCAAAAGCGTGGGCCAGTCCAGTGCGGAAGTTCAATGTGGATGTGACGGCCGGAAACTACGAGGTGGAGAAGAAGGATCCCGGTAACATCGCGAAGATTCAGAAAAAGCTCGAAAAGACGATCATCCCCAAGCTCGATTTCAAGGACGCGACGATCCGCGAGGCGGTGGACTATCTGAAAAAGAAGAGCGTCGAACTCGATCCCATTGATGAACCCAAGACGGGGGTCAATATCGTGCTGAAACTTGAGAGCGGCCCCTCGGTCGGTGTCCCGGAGGCTCTGCCTCCGCCGCCCGCACCGGCGGGAATTCCCGGTCTGGACGGAGGATTACCGCCAGCGGCCCCGGCGGCGCCCGCTCCCGCCCCTGCCTTTGGAGGAAGTCCCGCCGATGCGCGAATCACCGTTGCTCTGTCGAATATCCCGCTGATCGAAGCTCTGCGGTACGTTACCGGCCTGGCGAACCTGAAGTTCAAAGTTGAGCCCTATGCTGTTTCGGTAGTACCCCTGAGCACAATTACTGAGACCTTGATCACCAAGGAGTGGAAAGTGCGTCCCGACCTCATCCCGCGCGCCCCGGCGGCAGCCGGAACGGGCGGTCCGACCGGATTCGGTGGGACGACGACCCCCGGAGATGCGACCAGAGGTGGCTCAGGCATCGCGGATCGGGAGTCCGCCAAGGCATGGCTCATCTCAAACGGAGTTCAGTTCAATGGCCAGGCCTCGGCCGTGTACGTCGTGAGCAGCAGTCGTCTCATCGTCCGCAATACCGCGGACCAGCTTGATCTCATTGATACAATCATCAATCAGGGCGGCGGCGGTGGCCCGACACAAGTCGAGATCGAGGCGAAATTTGTTGAGATTACGCAGACCAACCTGAAAGAACTCAGCTTTGACTGGCTTCTCGGGCAGTTCAACGCCCCGGCAAACAAAAACGTTTTTCTTGGTGGCGGAACCACCGGCAACACCGGAATTCAGGATCCGTCGGATTTCCCCTTCGTGGCTCCTGGGCAGAACATTGTCGGCACCAACCCCGTGACCGCAGGGAATCGCAGTGGCAACGTGGCAATCTCGGCGAGCGCGATCGACGCCCTGCTCTTTGGAACCACTGGGGCGACCACGAAAATCGCACCGGCTTTGGGAGCGATTTCCGGGGTTTTTACGGATCCGGCATTTCAAGTTGTCATCCGCGCGCTTAATCAAAAGAAGGGTGTTGATCTGCTCTCCTCACCGCGCGTTACGACCAAGAGCGGTCAGCGCGCCGTTATCGAGATTATCCGAGAGTTCAAATACCCGACCGAATTCGATCCCCCGCAAATCCCGCAGACCAATGTTCAAGGAGGAGGAAATGTTGGTGGGCTCCTTGGGACCGGACTGGGAGGTGTAGGTTCTACGACAGCCTCTTTCCCTGTCACCCCGACGACCCCCACCGCCTTTGAGGTGCGCAATACCGGTGTCACCCTTGAGGTCGAACCGGTCGTGGGACCGGACGGCTATACGATCGACCTCAACCTCGTCCCGCAGGTCGTCGAATTTGAAGGGTTCATCAACTACGGAAGCCCGATTCAGACGACCTCCACGAATAACCTGACGGGCGTCTCCCGGACGCTGGTCCTGACGGCCAATACGATCAACCAGCCGATCTTCAGCACGCGCAAGGTCACGACCAGCGTGAGCGTGTTTGACGGCAGCACGGTGGTCATCGGCGGCCTGATGCGCGAGGACGTGCAAAAGGTCGAAGACAAGGTGCCGTTCTTTGGCGACCTCCCGATCGTCGGACGCCTGTTCCGTTCCAGCGTGGACCAGCACAGCAAGCGCAACCTCGTCATTTTTGTCTCGGCCCGCCTGATGAAACCCGATGGCGATCCGGTGCGGTTCGACGAAGAGAAGGAGGAGGTCATCGAGACTCTGGCTGCGCCCGATCTCGGTGGCATCACCGAACTTCCCCTGATGTCGAAGTAAGCGCCCGTGCCCGTCCTCGGCGTCACCGGAGGAATCGCCACCGGCAAGTCGTCGTTCACCAGCGTGCTGCGGCGCGAGTTTCCGGCCGAGTTCTTCGATGCCGACGCTTGCGCGCACGAGTTGCTGGCCCATGATGCCGCGGTTCATCGCGCGATCCTCACGACCTTTGGTCCGGAAGCGTGTGACCCTGCGGGAAATCCCGACCGTCCGAAACTGCGGGCGCTGATTTTTTCCGACGACCTGAAGCGGCGGCAACTGGAGGGCATCCTCCACCCGGCGATTCGGGAGCGCTGGACCCAGCGCGCCGCGCAGTTCTCCCGCGAGGGGGGCTGGTTCGTGGTGGACATCCCGCTGCTTTTTGAAACGCAGGCCGAAGCCAGCTTCGACCACATCGTCGTTGTCGCCTGCTCACCGGCCACGCAACGGCGGCGGCTCGCCGAAAAGCGCGGCCTGAGCGCCGACCTTGCCGAAAAAATCATCGCGTCCCAACTGGACCTGCCGACGAAAATTAAACAAGCCCATCATGTCATCTGGAACGACTCCACCCTCTCCTGCCTCGAACGACAGTCCCGACTCCTTGCCGCCTGGCTCTCCGGGGGCGGCGCCTGAACCGCCGGCCCCGGCCCCCGTGGCCGCAAGCGCACCGGCACCCGAACCGCTCGCCCCCGTGCCGACACCGCAATCTTCCACGCCGAAGCAAATCTGGATCGCCGAGCTGCACGCCGAGCCGCTGGCCGCGTTGATTGTTCGCGGTAAAGCCATGCACCTGCGGATCGATGCCGACCGCACGCGCCATCAAATCGTTTTCGAGCTGCTCAAAGCCTACGCGTTTTACGGCTGCGGGATTTTCGTGGATGGCGTGCTGGAGATTTCCGCGCAGGGCAGCGGCTACCTCCGCTGGCCGTGCTACAATTTCCGTTCGCTCCCGCAGGACGTGCAGGTCCCGGCGGCCGCCGAACGCCAGTTTGGGCTCCGCAACGGCAACCGCCTCACGGCCCGGGTCCGCGCCCCACGCCATCAGGAGCGCTTCCTGACGATCGAGAAAGTGCTCAGCATCGAGGGCATCCCGGTGGAGGCGTGGAAACCGACGAAGGAATTCGACCTTCTGACCGCGCTGCATCCGACCGAGCGCATCGTTTTGGAGAACCAGAAAAGCCACTCCATCACCGGGCGCGCGCTCGACGTCATCGCGCCGCTCGGGCGCGGCCAGCGCGGGTTGATCGTGGCCCCGCCCCGCACCGGCAAGACGCTCCTGCTGAAAGACATCGCGCAGTCCATCCTCGTCAATTCGCCCGAGACGCACGTCATCCTGCTGCTCGTCGATGAGCGCCCGGAGGAAGTCACCGACTTCCGGCGCACCGTGAACTGCGAGATCTACTCGTCCACTTTTGACGAAAGCCCGCAGCGCCACACCGCGATCGCCGAACTGGTCAGCGAGCGGGCGAAACGGCTCGTCGAAATCCAGCGCCACGTCGTCATCCTCATGGATTCCATCACGCGCCTCTCGCGGGCCTACAACAACCTGCAGGGCAACCGCGGGCGCACCATGTCCGGCGGCGTGGATTCCAAGGCGCTGGTGAAACCGAAGAAGTTTTTCAGCAGCGCGCGCAACACCGAGGAAGGCGGCAGCCTCACCGTCCTCGCCACCTGCCTCGTCGAGACCAACAGCCGCATGGACGACCTCATCTTTGAGGAATACAAAGGCACCGGAAACATGGAAATCCGCCTCGACCGCAGCCTCAGCGACAAGCGCGTGTTTCCCGCGATCAATTTCCTCCAGTCCGCCACCCGCCGCGACGAACTGCTCTACCATCCGGACGAGTTTGACCGCATTTCCATCCTCCGCCGGCAGCTCGCCGTCCTCCCCACGCTCGAAGCCACGGAGGTTCTCGTCCACGCCCTCCACGCTACGAAAAACAACGCCGAACTCCTCCTCACCGGACTCCGCGGCTAAGCCATGCAACCTCTCATCGACACCCCCGATGCCCTCGCCGGCATCCTCCCGCTTCTCGCCCCGCACACGCGCATCCCCATCGACACCGAGGCGGACTCGCTGCACTGCTATTTTGAAAAGCTCTGCCTCATCCAGATCAGCGTCCCCGAGCGGGATTTACTGATCGATCCGCTCGCGCCGATCGACCTCGCGCTGCTCTTTCACGCGTTCGCCGGGAAGCAGCTCATCATCCACGGCGCGGACTACGACCTGCGGCTGCTGCGCCGCGTCGGCTACCTCGGCAATGAGCCCGTTTTCGACACCATGCTCGCTGCGCGGCTCGTCGGCATCGAGCAGTTCAGCCTCGCCGCGCTCATCCTGAAATACTTCGGCGAGACCATCGCCAAAGCCTCGCAGAAGGCCAACTGGGCGCTGCGTCCGCTCCCGCCGCAGATGAGCGACTACGCGGTCAAGGACACGCACTACCTTTTGGAAATCGCCAACATCCTCGAAGCCGATCTCGTCCGCCTCGGGCGCACCGAGTGGCACCGGCAGGCGTGCGAGAAAGCCATCGCCGCCTCCGCCATCACCAAAGAGCGCGACCCCGATGAAATCTGGCGCATCTCCGGCAGCCACGAACTGCGCGAGCGCTCCGGCGCGGTCCTGCGCGCGCTGTGGCACTGGCGCGACCAGGAGGCGCAGGCCGTGGACAAACCCGCCTTTCACATCCTGCACAACGAGCAACTCCTCAACGCTGCCGCGGATTTCGACGCGGGCAAAGACGTGCGCTTTCATCACCTCCACGGCCCGCGCAAGCAGCGCTTCTATGCCGCCGCCGAGCAGGGGCTCGCCGTCCCCGAGGCCGAGTGGCCGCGCCGCGAGCGCAGCCCGCGACCGCGTCCGACGCCGGATTTCGACCGCAAGCTCAAGGACCTCAAGACCCGGCGCGACAAACTCGCCGCCGACCTGCAACTGGACCCCTCAATCATCGCGCCCAAGACAATTTTGGAAAACCTCGCCGCCGGCAACGCCGACATCCTCGCGAAAATGATGCCGTGGCAGCGCGAGTTGCTCGCCGTCTAAACCCGATCAGCGACTCGCCCACCGGGGCAGGTTTCCGGACAAAACCCCCGACTACCGGGAGTCCAGTTGTCCCCCGGGATCCTGCATTTCACTCCCCTGTGGGCGCCCGCGATCCATCCACGATCCATCCTCCAGGGAGCGCGTGTGGGGACCGGAAGGCTGGTTGGGCGAATACATGTTGCGCCGGCGGGCTTCGGTGTTCGAGCAACCGGTGACGAAAAGAGTAAGCGCGAGGAGGGGGAGGATGAGTTTCACGGCGCGCAGGGAACCAGCATCGCCAGAGGCTGTCAACCTCTGCCTCCGCCGCCAAAAAATGCCTTTGCCGAAAACAGCCTGCCCGGTAGTCTCCCGGCCCTTTTCCCATGATTATCGTCACCAAACCCGAGGCCACAGAAGAACAGATCGACCACATTATCGAGCGGATCGCCGAGTGGGGTTTCAAGACGGACGTGAGCCGCGGCGCGATGCGCACGGTCATCGGCGTCATCGGCGACGAGGGCGCGATCCGGGAAAAGCCCATCGCCGCCATTGCCGGCGTGGAATCCGTCACCCCGGTGCTGAAACCCTACAAGCTGGTCGCGCGGGAGTTTCGCGGCGGCAATGACAGCGTGGTCAAGATCGGCGGCGTCGCCATCGGCGGCCCAGAGATCGTGATCATGTCCGGGCCGTGCTCGGTGGAAAGCCGGGAGCAGATCACCTCCATCGCGGCGGATATCAAGAGCGCCGGGGCCAAGGTGCTGCGCGGCGGGGCCTTCAAGCCGCGGACCTCGCCCTACGCTTTCCAAGGACTCGGCCTCGAAGGTCTGAAGCTCCTCGCGGAAGCGCGTGAGGTCACCGGCCTGCCGGTCATCACCGAGATCATGGACACGAAAGACCTGGAGATGATCGAGCAATATGCCGACTGCCTCCAGATCGGCGCGCGCAACATGCAGAACTTTTCCCTTTTGAAAGAAGTGGGCCGCAGCAAGCTCCCCGTCATGCTCAAGCGCGGGATGAGCGCCACGATCAAGGATCTGCTCATGAGCGCGGAATACATCCTGAGCGAAGGCAACTTCAACGTGCTGCTCTGTGAGCGCGGCATCCGCACCTTCGAGACCTACACGCGCAACACGCTCGACCTGAATGCCGTTCCCGTACTGAAGGCGGAGACGCATCTGCCGGTCGTCGTCGATCCCACGCATGGCGTCGGTCTGCGGGAACACATCGGCGCGATGGCGCTGGCCGCGGTCGCCGCCGGTGCGGATGCGTTGATGGTGGAGGTGCATAACTCGCCTGAACTCGCCAAGAGCGACGGCGAACAGGCGCTGCTGCCGCGTGAGTTTGCCGACCTCGTCGCGCGGGTGAAAAAAGTCGCCGAGGCGGTCGGACGCTCGGTTTAGCGCACGAAGATCAGCTTCACCCCGGCGATGAGCAGCACGGCGGCGAGGCAGCGTTTGATCGCCGCGGGCTGGAGATGCCGGCTGCCCCAGGAGGAGCCGACGGCACCGCCGAGCACGGCCGACACCGCGAGCACCGGGGCGCAGGTGGGAAGGTGCGTGGTGCTGGCGAAGTTTCCGACCAATCCGGCCGCCGAATTCACGAGAATGAACAACGCGGAAACCGCCGCTGCCGTTTTAGTTCGCGCCCACCGGAGGTGCAGGAGCAGCGGCGTGAGAAAGATGCCGCCGCCCGTGCCGGTCAGCCCCGCAAGCAGGCCGAGCCCACCACCGAGCGCGAGGGCTACGGGCCGCGCAGGTTCGTGTGCGACTTCATCCGCCGCCGGACGAATCAGAAAACGCAGCGCAGAAAACAGCAGCACCACGCCGAGGAGGATTTTAAAAACGGGAGCGGGCAGGTGCGCGTAGCCGCCCACGAACGCCAGCGGCACCGCGAGCACGGCCAACGGCCAGAACAGTCGCCACGAGAAATGCCCAGCCCGCCAGAAATGCCACGTGCCGATGCCGGCCACGAGGACATTGAGCACCAGCGCAGTCGGTTTGATGACCTCCGGCGCGAGGGAGAAAAGCGCCATCACCGCGAGGTAGCCCGACGCCCCGGCGTGGCCCACGGACGAATAAAGCAGCGCCACGATCAGCACGGCGACCGCGAGCCAAGGCAGGTTTTCCGGCATGCGCGGGACGCTGGGACGTTTCCGCGGCAACTAAAACCGCGGGAGCTGCGCGCGTTCATTCAGCGCGCCGCAGTGGGGGCAGCGGGGGAGAGCGGTGCTCGTCGTGTCGGCGTATTCGCCGGCGCAGAGTTTGCAGCGGAGCACCGCGCGAAAGGCCGCGTGCTCGCGGCGTTGGCGGCACCACTCGGCGAGCAGCCAGGCGCCGAAGATCGGGCCCAGCATGATCCCGAGATAAAGGCAGACGAGGGCGGAGAAACTGACGTGGATCACGGCGTTGGCGGCTTCCCGGCGTAGGCTTCGTCGCCCCACGTCACGACCACCGTGACCCAGGTGATGGGGGCCTCGTCCGGCGCGAAGACGAGGTCTTCCAAATGCGCCGCGGCCTGCGCATCGAGCGCGGGATTGCCGGAGGAGTTTTGCAGAAAAACGCAACGCACTTCGCCCTTCGCCGTCACGCCGATGAGGTGTCGCGTGGGCTCGATGGGAGCGTCTGCGCGGGTCTTCGCCACGAGCGGCGGAAGCGGGTCCGGGATGCGGCGGGCCACGCTTGCGGAAAAGCTGAGGGTGGTGGGCTGCGGCGCGGTGTGAACGACTGGCGGTGCGGGTTGTGCGGCGGTGCTGGTGATGACGGCGAGCGCATCGCGCGCCGCCGGAAACGGCACGGCCACGGGGGTCTCGGCGGGATCGAGCGGGGTGGTGCGGATGGTGGCGTAAGAAGGCCGGTAGGTGGTGGCGAGCAGGCCGGGGGGCGGGACGCTGGCCGTGGTGGCGGCGCGCGCGGGATCCTGCGCGGCCACCCAATCCAGTAGCGCGATGGCCTCCGGCGAAGACGGCGTGAGCACGCTGACCTGCGGCGCCGTGCGGGCGATTCGCGTGCTCGGCGGCTCGGCGACGCGGAAGAGAAAAAACGTGGCCGCGTGCGCGGCGAGCGACGCCACGATGCAGCCGCAGAGCAGGAAGGGAAAACCCTCGTCGCGCGGCCACTCGAAAGTCAGCCCGGGGTCGCGTGCCTCCGCTTTCATCGCGGCTCGGCGCCGGTGGCGAGGATGACGGAAAAGCCAAGCTTCAGCGCCTCGTCGGTGACCTGCACGACGAGCGCATAGGGCGTGTCGCGGTCGGCTTTGATGATGACCGAACGGTCTTGCGTCGGGTTCTCGGTCAAGTGCCGGCCCAGCTCCGCGAGGGTCACGGCCTGGTCGCGGTGATAGATGGACGGGATCGGTGCGGAGGTGATGCTGATGATCTGTGCGCCCGCGCGCGGCGCGAGGGTGAAGGAGGAGGCCGGCAGGGTGACGGCGAGGCCCGGCTGGAGGACGAAGCGGGAGCTGAGCGCGAAAAAGATGACGACGAGAAAGACGACGTTGACCAGCGGGATGAGGCTGAAAAGCCAGATCGGGATTTTCTGCGTGCGCGTGAGTTTCATGCTGGTGGGGCGAGCGTCGCCGCGCGGCTACTTCGCACCTTGGCGCGCCACGCGGGTCGCCGGGCCAAACTCGATGATCTCCGGGGCCGGCGGGTGCCGATGCTCGGTGATGAGGTTCACGATCTCGATGCCTGCCCGCTCGAGATCGTGCATGAGCGTATTGACGCGCGCCGAGAGGTAGCTGTAACCGACCGCGCACGGGATGGCCACGATCAGCCCCGCAGCGGTGGCGAGCAGGCTCTGGTAGATGCCGCTCGCGATGTCGGTGGAACCGGCAAAGCCACTCTGCGCGGACACTTTCACAAACGCGTCGATGAGCCCGATGACCGTGCCCAGCAGGCCGAGCAGCGGCGCGATGAAAGCGATGGTCGCGAGGAGGCCGAGCCGGCGCTCGAGTCGCGGCACTTCGAGCTGGCCGGCTTCGGTGACGATGTCTTTCAGCTCCGCGCGCGTGGCCTGGTGGCGGAGGATGGCGGCGTGGATGACGCGTGTGACCGGCGTCGGCGTGCTCGCACATTCCATCTGCGCTTCGGAAAAGCGCCGGTGCTCGATGAGGTTTGCGAGGCCGCGCATGAACTCGCCCACGCGGACCGTGATCCGGTGGAAGTAGGTCGCGCGTTCGAGGAAGACGGCGCCCGCGAGGACGCTGCAGAAGAGAATAGGCCACATCATCGGACCGCCTTTTTGCATGTAGTCGAACATGCGGCGTTTATACGGCGCAGCGCGCACGGCTGGCAAGGATTCGGCGCGGTGGCGAAATGCTTTTGACCCCGGGTTCCGGCGCTCTTAGAACCGCGGGGAGGAAGACGAAATGCGATGATAGCCGACAGCACTGTGATCAAGTTTGCCTGCGCGCACTGCGGCCAGCGCATCTCGGTCGATGCGGCGGGCGCGGGGATGACGGCGACCTGCCCGAACTGCTCTCAGCCCCTCGTGGTTCCCAAACTCGGAAGCCTGCATCACCGCACCTACGGGGAGGACGTGACCAGCGCGCCGAGCCGGAGCGGCGGGGTGGCGGCGATGGCAACCAATGCCGCTGTGGGGCTGCGGGAGTTGCGGGAAAAGCTGGCGGAGACGGAGTGTGAGCGCGGGGTTGCGGAGGAAAAGCTGACCGCGGAGCAAAGCGCGCGCGCCGCCGCGGAGACGCAGCGCAACCTCCGGGCCGGCCAGTGCCTGCTGCTTCAGGAAGAGATCGCCCGACTCCGCAACGACCTCGCCGAGGGACACGCCGGCCGCGAACTGCTCGCTTTGCGGGACCGCTTCGAAGTGCTCGAAAGCAAGCACCAGAAAGCGACCGCCGCGCTGGCGAACCTGGAAAGTGCGCACGCGACGCTGACCGCCGCCGAGCGGCAACTCCGCACCGAAGCCAGCGCGGCCCGCGCGCGCGCGGCCGCCGCTGAGAACCGCGCCGAAGCGTCCACCGACTCCGCGCTGGCGCGCGACAGCGCCGTCCTCCGCGGCATCATCGAGCGGCAGAAAGCCGAATTGGAAGAGCGCTACGTCGAGTTGCGCCGCTTCCAGCGCGCCCGTCTCGTCCTGCGCCTCGTGTATGCAGTTTTCGCCCTCGCCTTTCTGGTCGTCCTCACGCTCGTTTTTGTGACTCCGCCGGCTCCGGTGAAGCAGTTTCTCCACGATTGGTTTGGCCTGTGACCCTGCGCCTTGCGCCCGCTGCGCGCGACTCCTAGCCTGCGCGCCTATGCGCGTCCTCGCCATCGATCCATCGCTCCGCGGCACTGGCTTTGCCATTTTGGAAACCACCGGCCCCAAAGTCCGCGCGCTCGCCTACGGCACGATCAAAAACCGCGCCGATCTTTTGCCCAGCGGCTGCCTCGTCGCCATCCACGAACGGATCAGCGACCTCATCCGCGAGCACACGCCCGAATGCGCCGCCGTGGAGGCCGTGATCTTTGTCCAAAGCTACCGCACCGCGATCACGCTCGGCGCGGCCCGCGGCGCGGCGCTGCTCGCGGCGGCGGGGCGTGGGCTGCCCATTTATGAATACGCACCGCGGCGGGTGAAACAGAGCGTCGTCGGGCAGGGCGGGGCGCAAAAGGGCCAGGTCGCCTTCATGGTCCGCGCGCTCCTCGGCCTCACCGAGACGCCGGACGCCGATGCCGCCGACGCCCTCGCCATCGGCCTCACGCACCTGCGCGCCGGCGAGAGCGCCGCCCGCGGCCTCACGGCCCCGGTGCGGATTTGATCGGCACCGGGCGCGGGCTTGACGGGCGTGGCGCGGTGTGGCGCTATTGGCGTTTACTTTTTCCATGTCTTCCGAGGTCGAAAATCCCACCATCATCCGCAACCCGAACCGGAGCCTGTGGGACGCCGCGGTGGCCGGGCATCGCGAGGCGCTGAGTCTGCTCGCCGGGCGGTGCTGGCCCGCGGTCTATGTGTGGCTGCGGGCGGCGGGCGGCAGTGCGGAGGAGGCGGCGCAGCGGACGGAGGATTTTTTCGCGCGACTCCAGTCCGTGGATCTGCCGCGCCCCGAGGAGGAGGTCGTTTCGCACTTTCAGGATTTCGTTGTGCATCGCATCGCGGCCTACGCGGAGGCGGGGTATCCGCCCGCGGATGGCACGGCACAGGCCTCGGCGTCGCTGCTCATCGAGCGCGCGTGGGCGGAGAAGCGTTTCGGCCAGGAGCCGCCCGGCCGCGCTCTGGACGATCTCTTTGCCCGGCGCTGGGCGCTCACCACCCTGGAGGCCACGCTGGCTTCGCTGCGGTCGGAGTACGAGGCGGAGGGAAAGGAAAAGTTGTTCGCGTTTTTGCCGTCGTTTCTCGGTTTCAGCGGCGGCGAGGAGCGCTACACGGCGGTGGCTCCGCAGGTCGGTCTTTCGGTGAGCGCGCTGCACGTCACGGTCTTTCGTTTTCGTCAGCGCTACCGCGATACGCTCCGCCGTTTTGTGGGCGACACGGTGCGCGATGAGGCGGACTTGGATAGCGAATTGACCAAGCTGCTCGTCGGCGCTAGCTAACCGACTGAGATGCCTGACCAACCGGAAATTCCGCCTGCGCAAGACACCGTACCGCAGCCGGGCGCGCTGCCTTCGATCCTCGGCGGGATGAGCCCGGACGAGCTGTTCGCGCGCGGCATGCAGAGCGTGCGGATGACGGGCGGCGGCAGTCTGCAAAGCTGGGAACCGCCGAGCGTGGTGGAAGCCGCCCGCCTTTTCCCGAACTACGAGATCACCGAGATGATCGGTCGCGGCGGAATGGGCGTGGTTTATAAAGGCCGGCAAACATCGCTCGACCGCATGGTGGCGATCAAACTCCTGCCGCTGGAGGTCAGCATTGACCGCGATTTCGGCGACCGCTTTGTGCGCGAAGCGCGGACGATGGCGAAGATGAACCACCCGAACATCGTGTCGGTGTTCGACTTCGGAAACACCACGGAGGGGCATCTCTATTTCGTCATGGAATTCGTCGAGGGGACGACGCTGCATCATTTGATTAAGAGCGTGGGGCTGAAGGCGAGCCAGGCTCTGGAGATCATTGTGCGCGTTTGCGAGGCGCTGCAATACGCGCACAGCGAGGGCGTCATTCATCGCGACATCAAGCCGGCGAACATCCTCGTGGATACCAAAGGGCGGGTGAAAGTGACGGACTTCGGCCTCGCGCGGATGGACACGTCGAAGACGCCCGAGGAATGGGGCCAGACCATGACGGGCATGGTGCTCGGCACGCCGGACTACATGGCGCCGGAGCAGAAAAAGGGCATCCGCGTGGACCATCGCGCGGACATCTACAGCCTCGGCGTGATGCTTTACGAAATGCTCTGCGGCGAAATTCCGGCGGGCATTTTCGACCCGCCCTCGCTGCGCGTGGCGGTGGACGAACGCATCGATCAGGTCGTCATCCGCGCCATGCAGCAGGAGCCCGACCGGCGCTACGCCAGCACGGGCGAGATGAAGACCGCGGTCGAGTCGATCCGCGATACCCCGCTCCCGCAGAAGCCTGCCGACGATGGGGCCGCGACCGTTCCTCCACCGCCGGTGCGCCCCGGCCATGTCGCTCCGCCGCCGCCGCCCGCGAAACCCGGGCAGCAGGCGCACACCGAGTACGCCGCCCCGCCGAAACACGGCGCTCCGCTCGGTACGCTCATCGCCGCAGGTTGCGCCGTGGTCGCGGTCGGGATCGTGGCGTGGAAGGAATTTCGTCCTCCGGAGCCGGTCGCCAGGATGCCGGAGAGCACGCCTGCGCCGCTCGTGGCCGTGGCGACTCCCGAACCGAAACCCGAACCGCCGAAAGTCGAGCCCGAGCCGACGAAGGTGGAGCCAACCGTCGTGCCGGCCACGCCGCCGCTGGTCGCCGTGGCGACGCCTCCGCCGGAGAAACCGCGCGAGCCCCTGGTCCCCGTGGCGACGCCGCCGCCGGATCGCCCGATCGCCGTCGTGGAGGTGCCGCAGGTCATGCCGCCGCCGGTTCCGGTGCGCCCGCGGGAGTTCATCACCGGCCCCGCGCGCCCCTCTCCGATCACCCCGATCCTCGGTGGAGGAGGCGACCCCGCCACACCCGAAGGACTGCCCGTCTCGGAAGACTGGCGCACCTTCGTGGACTCTGGGGACAACTACCTGCGCTCCCGCAAAACTGACGATGCGATCGAGGCCTACGAGGCCGCGCTCGAAGTCGCGCAGGCGAACCCGAGGAGTGTCCCGCCCGGCGAGTTCAGCCGGGTCTGCATGAGTCTCGGCGCTCTGCAAATCCAGAACGGTTCGCCCGCTGAGGCGCGTCGTACTTTGGTCCAAGGCCGGCAGTTTCTGATCAGAAACAAAGGTGCCGCCGGGTCCATCGGGCAGATCGAAGGCATGCTCAAGAAGCTCCCGCGGGACTGACCCCAGCGCGGAGAAATTCGTCCGCGAACCTCTGGAAATCTGCGCCCGGCCCGCTACCGTCCGGGCTCTTATGTCACTTTGGAATACTGCCCACCCGTGGCTGCGCGAACTCGTCTCCTACGAACCGGGAAAACCGATCGAGGACGTGGCGCGCGAACTCGGGCTCAAGCCGGAGGAGATCATCAAGCTCGCCTCCAACGAAAACCCGCTCGGCCCGTCGCCCAAGGCTCTCGACGCGATGCGCGCGATGCTTGAGCGCTCCCACTTTTACCCCGACGGCGGCGGCTACTATCTACGCGAGGGCATCGCCGCGAAGCTCGGGTTGAAACGGGAAAACGTGATCCTCGGCTGTGGCTCGAACGAAGTCATCGAGTTCATCGGCAAAGCCTTTCTCAACCCCGGCGACGAGATCGTCTGCGCGCGCCACGCCTTCGTCGTTTACAAGCTCATGGCCACGCTTTTCGGCGCGACCACCGTCGAGGTGCCCGATCCCGGTTTCGCCCACGACCTCGACGCCATGGCCGCCGCGATCACGCCGCGCACGCGCGAGGTTTTCATCGCCAATCCGAACAACCCCACCGGCACTCTGCTCTCGCAGACGGAGATCGACCGCTTCATGGAAAAGGTGCCCGAGCACGTCGTCGTGGTCTTCGATGAGGCGTATTACGAGTTCCTCGAAAACCCGCCCGACACGCTCAAGTTCGTCCGGGAAGGCCGCAACGTCGTCGTGCTGCGGACGTTTTCGAAAATCCAGGGCCTCGCCAATCTCCGCATCGGCTACGGCCTCGCGAAGCCCGACCTGATCGACGTGCTGCAAAAAACGCGGCAGCCCTTCAACGCGAATGGCATCGCCCAGGCCGGCGCGCTCGCGGGTCTCGCCGACGACGATCACCAGCGGAAGACGCGCGAGCTGACCATCGTCGGCCGCGACCACATGCAGCGCGAGTTCGCCGCGCTCGGCCTCGAATTTGTGCCGAGTTTCGCGAACTTCATCCTCGTCCGGGTCGGCGACGGCAAAGCGGTTTTCCAGGCGCTCCTCCGCAAAGGCATCATCGTCCGCGACATGACCTCCTACGCGCTGCCCGAGTGGATTCGCGTGAGCATCGGCACCGCTGCGCAGAACGCGCGTTTCCTCGATGAACTGCGCCAGCTCCCCGACCTGGCGATTGCTGCCTCCGCGCGGTAGCGCGCAGCGCTACCCCGCTCCCGTCGCCGGGCACCGCGCCGCGCGGTGTTCGCGGATGACTGCGCGGTAGAGGGCGAAAAGGTTTGTGAAGACTTCGCTCCAGGAATACTGCGCGGCGACGAGCTGGCTGACCCGGGTGTTGCTCGCCTTGAGATCGGCGCGACTGGTTTCCTCGATGGCGGCGGCGAGCGCGGCGGGGGAGTTTTCGCGCGCCCAGAGGGTCTGGTCGCTGTGGATGATGCGGTCCATGTAGCTGCCGTGGATGCCGATGACCGGTGTGCCGCAGGCCTGCGCCTCGAGCGTCACGAGGCCGAAGGTTTCCTGCACGCCGGGGTGGACGAAAATGTCCGCCGCGCGGTAGTGCGCGGCGAGCTTGGTGGCGTCGGCGCAGTAGGGCAGGTGGGTGATCGGTGATGGGTGATCGGTGAATTGTGATTGGAGATCGCGGAGATCCGAGCGCTGGAGGCCGTCGCCGATGACGAGGAGGTGGAAGCGATCGGGGAACTCGCGCGCGAGCTGGCGGAAGGCGGCGAAGAGCGTTTGCGTGTTTTTTTCCTGCGCGAGCCGGCCCACGTAGAGGAGCAGGGTGCGGTCGCGGGGGATGGCGAGCTGGGCGCGGAGATCTTCGCGGGGTGCGGGTTGGGGGTGAAAGACGGCGGTGTCCACGCCGAGGTCGGTGTGCGCGATGTTCGGAACGCCCCACGTGGCGAGGAGGTCGCCGAGCGCGGGGGAAGGGACGATGGTGCGGGCGAAGCGGCGGTAGAGGCTGCGGATGTAGCGGCGGGAGAGGTCGTGGAAAAACTCCGTGACGGTGTGCCCGCAGAATTTCCGCACGGTGCGGATGTAGGCCTCGGGAAAGTGCGAGTGGTAAAAACCGACGACCGGGATGCCGAGCGCTGCGCCGGAGTGCACGGCTTTCCAGGCGACCTGGTACGGATCGCCGCACTCGATGAGGTCGGGGCGCTCCGTTTCGAGGATGCGCTCGATCGCCTCGAGCCGCAGCAGCACGCGGTAGCGCGAGGTGCGGGAGATGAGCGGAGACTGGATGGTGTAGGTCCGGGAACGGTCGCCCGCGATCATCTCATCCCGTTCGCCGGGAATGATGAGGATGTGCTCGTCATCCGTGCTCTCGCGGATGAAGCGGACTTTCTCGGAGACGTAACGTTTCACCCCTCCGCTGACGGGGGAGTAGAACTGCGTGAGATCGCAGAGCTTCATGCGGGGGCATGAAGAAATGAGGAATGAGGAATGACGAGTGCCGAAGGAAATCCGAATGACGAACTTCGCGACGGTCGCCGCGCCATTCTTCGTTCGGGCTTCGTCATTCCCTCGTCATTCCGCCCCGAAGGCGGCCAGATACTTCTCCGCATCGAGCGCTGCGGCGCAGCCCTGGCCGGAGGCGGTCACCGCCTGGCGATAGACGTGATCCGCCACATCGCCGGCGGCGAAAACGCCGGGGATGTTTGTCTTGGTGCCGTCGCGTTGGAGGAGGTAGCCGCTTTCGTCCATGTCGAGTTTGCCGCGAAAGGGCGCGGTGTTCGGCGTGTGGCCGATGGCGACGAAAACGCACTTCACCTCGATCTCGCGCTCGGCCCCCGAGTTCACGTCCTTGATTTTCAAAGCGCGCATCTCACCCTCGGCGTCGGTCAGATACTCCACGGGCGCGCTGTTCCAGAGCGGCTCGATCTTCGGATTCGCCATGGCGCGCTCGACCATGATTTTCGAGGCGCGCAGGGTGTCGCGCCGGTGGATGAGATACACCTTGCTCGCGAAGCGCGTGAGAAACGTGGCCTCCTCCGCCGCGGAGTCGCCGCCGCCGATCACGGCCACCGGGACGTTGCGGTAAAACGCGCCGTCGCACGTGGCGCAGCTCGTCAGCCCGTGACCGACGAGCGTCTTCTCGTTGGGCAGCCCGAGCCATTTCGCGCTCGCGCCGCTGGCGATGATCAGGGTCCGCGTCTCCTGCCACTGGCCGTCGATTTTCACCCGCAGAAAGCCGTCCGCCTTTTCGAGATCCTCGATCGCCGCATACGAAAACCGCGCGCCGAAACGCTCGGCCTGCGACTTCATGGCCATGATCAGTTCGGGACCGTTGATGCCTTCCGGGAAGCCGGGGAAGTTTTCCACGAGCGTCGTCGTCGAGAGCTGGCCTCCCGGCTCGTGGCCTTCGAGGACGAGCGGCGAAAGATTGGCGCGGGCGGCGTAAATGGCCGCGGTGAGCCCGGCGCAGCCGGTGCCGACGATGATGACTTTTTCCATAGGGGCGCAGAGTTAAGCGCAGCCGGGCAGCGCTGCAAACGACGAAACGCACGCGGTGATGCGGGCGTTGGTCTCCTCGGCACGCTTGTTCAAGGCGGCCAGCATTTTGCCCTGCGCCTCGGTGTAATCATTCCCACTTCCGGGGCAGATGTCGCCGGGAAGTGGCTAGCGGCATCTGCCGGGCGGCCCGCCCCGCCCTGCGCGTTTTGCGGTTGGCCGGACCCCGCCCGCTGATAGTTTTCCGCCGTGCGCATCTCCGCCCTCCTCGCCGTTTTTTGCGTGCTCCCTTTCATATCAATGCCGCAGCGCGGCGTTTTCGTGGCCGTCGGCGAGGGGGGGCGGCGCATCTCCTCGCGCGACGGTCTGCAGTGGGAAAACGACACGCGCTGGGCGGTCGGCGCGGCGGATGCGGATGAAGCGCTCCACGATGTCGCCTTCGGGCTGAGGCGCTTCATTGCAGTCGGCGGCGGTGCCGCGAAAGGGCGGATCGTTTCCACCCGCGACGGCAAAACCTGGCGCGAACTACCCGCGCCGCGCGGCTGCGTGGGGACGATCGTTTTTGGCGGCGGACGTTTCATCGCGGGGCACGGTGGGGAGCTGCTCTGGTCGGAGGACGGGGAAAAATTCGTCGCCGGTGCCAAACTCGAATGGCCAGGCACGGCCCGCGCCCTCCGCGCGGCGTGGGGCGACGGCGAGGGCGGGCACCGGTGCGTGATCGTCGGCGATCTCGACCCCGGCGGCGGGCCGCCGCGGGAAAGCTGGCGCGCCTCCACCCCCGACGGCACCCGCTTCACCTCGCAAGATCGCGGCACCCGCCCCGCGCGCGATGTCGCCTACGGCGCGGGGCACTGGGTCGTGGTCGGGCCGGGCGGGCTGATCGAGAGTTCGATCGACGGCCAAAACTGGCAGCCGCGGACTGCCGAGGCGGGCGAGGACTTCCAGCGCGTCGTCTGGACCGGCACCCGTTTTCTCGTCAGTGGCGGAAAGGTCGCGTGGTCCTCGCCGGATGGCGTGACCTGGGCGAAGGCCGCGGCGGCCATCCCGTGCCGTCTCGCGTGGGCGCGGGAGCGTGCGCTCGGGATCGGTTTTTCCGCCGGCGGAAACATCCACATTTCCACGGACCTCGCGGCGTGGCCCCGGCTCCCCGTCCCGCCCGGAGCGCCGCTGACCGCGGTGGCGTTCGGCGAGCCGTGACCGATCTGCTACTTCGGTGCGGCGGCCGGTTTGCCGAGCCACACCTGAAACTTCCGGCTGCCCGTGGCGTGGTCGGGGTCGGTGGTGGGGTTCAGCCTGCAGTCGGCGAGCGCGGGTTGGACGACGAGCAGGCCCTGAAGTTTTGCCGCCTCCGCCTTGTCGCGGGCCTCGTTGAAATAACGGATCTCCGTGGCCTCCGCCCGGCGTCCGGGGTTTTGGGCGAGGACGGCGTCGAAGCCGTTGGCGGCCAGGGTCGGGAGGAGCGCCTTGGCGAGGTCGCGCTGGGTTTCGTCGGAGACGAAAAGATAGACCCGTGATTTGCGGTCGGCTTCCGGCAGGCCCTTGTCGATCTCCGACTCGGTCTTGCCCACGGTGCGCCCGAGGGTCTTGCGCATCTCGGTGAGTTCGGCTTCCAGGCCTTCGCTGTTGTTGAGCTTGGCGGCCATGCCTTTCGCGGCGGTGATTTCGCTGAGCAGCGGGGCCAGGTTACCGATCTCCGCGCGGGCCTTGATCAGCCGGCGCTGGGCGTCGGCGGCGCTGTCCTTTGCGGCCTTTTCCTGCGCGAGCGAAGTCTCCGCGCGCGTCTCTGCCTCGGTGCGCTTGGCATGGGCGTCGGCGACCTGCTGCCTGGCCTCGTTCTCCCGCTGCTGCGTTTTTGCCTCGCGCTCCTCCACCTCCTGCACGCGCGCCTGCCATTTGGTCACGTAGTAGAGCGAAAAAACCAGCCAGAGCACGCCGATGGCGACCGGCACGAGGGCGACCAGCGTCACCCGCTGGCGCAGTTTCATTTCCTTGAGGTTCGCTTTGAAAAGCGACTGCTCGAGATCGGCGTTGGGACTGTTCAGTGCGGCCATAAAGTTTCGTGGTTGGTGCCTATCCGGCGATTTCGGCGAGCTTGCGGACCAGCGGTTCGCGCTGGCGGTTGGGCAGGGATTCATCGGCCAGTCCGCTGCGCGTGTAGCGCAGACCGAGCAGCCCCTGCGCGAGGAAATCCACCCGCGCCAGGACGAGCAGCGCCTGGCAGGCGAGAAAGGCGGCGAAGCCCGCGACCATCAGGAAATGCGTGCCGCCCAGCGCCAGCGACGGCAGCGCGAGAAGGCCGAAACCGGCCGCGCCGAGGAGCAGCCGGCGCGCGAGCAGGCGGAGTTGCTGGAGCGTTTCGTGGCGGGTCGCCATGGCGGTGTCGAGCGTCTGCAAGGCGGGCGGCTCCGCCTCGGGCAGCAGCTCCTGCACGGGCGTGGCCGTGCCGAGATGCAACGCCGCGGTGTGCGCGATCTTGGCCAGCTCGACCTCGCGCTTTTCCAGCCCCAGCCCGTCGAGCGCGAAGGCCGGATCGTGCGCCGCATCCGTCCGCTGCAGGCCGGCGAACTCGTGCAGACAATGGCCCGCCAGCACCCAGCAGACTTTCAGGCCGTTCGCCCGCTCGTTGTCGAGCAGTTCGGGGAGCTTCGCCTGATCGAGAAACGCCGACTCCAGAAACAGCTCGCTCACGATCATCAGCGCGATTTTGCGACCCGCGAGCAGATCCCGGAGGTCCGCTTTCCACGTCGCGCCGGCGTTCAGCTTTCGCTCATCCCACACCACCACGGACTCCTGTCCGGCCACCGGCTTCAGCGCCGCCTGCACGCGATCGAGCCATTTGCGATCGGGAAAGCAGTAGGCGATGAAAATTCCGTTGCGGTTGGACATGGCGAGAGCGGAGCAAAGTGCCATTGATTCGCCGCCGACTTCAACCCCGGGGTTTATTTCGCCTTGCCGCGCCGGAGCAGCGGCCGCACGGCCAGCCACAGCACCGGCGGAATGAGGATGCTCAGCCCGAGTGCGAGGCCGGGATTCTCCTGCCCCGACGCGCCGATGGCCGCAAAGACGAAGCCCATCGGCACCGCCCCGCAGGCCAGCGCCGGGGCGAAAACGCGCAGCGGCATCCGCGTGAGCCCGGCGAGGCAGGAGACGACTTCCGGCAGCAGCGGCAGCCAGCGCGAAGCCGCCACCAGCCACGGCCCGCTGCGCTGAAAAAGCGTGGTGTGCTCCGCGAGTTCCTTTTCCCCCGCCAGCCGCACCGCGAGGCCGCGCCCGAACCCGCGGCACAGGCCGTAGCCCGCCATCCCCGCCGCGAACGAACCAACCGCGCTGAGCGCCCCGCCGAGGAGCGGCCCATAGAGATAGCCCGCGGCGGACATCACCGCCGTCGCCGGGATCGGTAGAAACAAATCCCCCAGCAGCAGCGCGATGACGGCCAACCCGCCCCACGCGCCCCAGCCGCGGATCCACGCGAGCGCCGCCTCTCCCGTGAACCACGCCGTGAATTGCCCGCCCCAGAGCACGAACGGCACACAGAACGCGACGACCAGCACGAGCGCGGTGACGAGCAGACGCATGCGGCCCTCGATCCGAAACACCGCGCCGCTACGGCAGCGGCTCGCCGCGCGCCGCGTGGAGCAGCCGGTACCAGTCTTCGCGGGAAAGCTCGATCTTGTCCGCCGCCGCCGCGGCGCGGATGCGGTCGGGGTTCGTCGAGCCGATGATCGGGATGATCTTTGCCGGGTGCTTCAGCAGCCACGCCAGCGCCAGCGCGGCGCGGGTCACGTTGCGCTCCGCGGCCATCGCGTCGAGCGCCGCGATCACGCCGGCGAGGCGGCCCGCCTTTTCGCCGGGCGACGACGCTTTCCCGCCATCTCCGAGCAAGCCGCCCGCGAGCGGACTCCACGCGAGCGGCGTGAGATTCAGCGTCTGGCACTGGTCGAGCGTGGCGTCGGTGAAGGCGTCGAGTTTCGCGAGGCTGATCTCGACCTGATTCGAGACCAGCGGCTGCTCCAGTTTTTTCAGGAGCGTGCGCTGGATCATGCCGACCTGCGCCGGCGAGAAATTGCTCACGCCAAACTCCCGCACCTTGCCGCTTTTATGCAGGCTGGTGAAAGCGATCGCCACCTCGTCGGCGTCCATCAGCCAGTCCGGGCGGTGGAGCTGGAAAAGGTCGATCTCCTCGCAGTGCAGGCGGCGCAGCGAGTTCTCGCACGAGCGGATGATGTGCTCCGCGGAGAAGTCGTAGCGGTGCGGCGCCCCCGGCGGTTCCTCGGCCTGGCGGATGCCGCACTTCGTGGCCACGAGCAGCTTCTTGCGCAGCTTCGGATTCTCCCGCAGCACCTCGCCAAAGGCGCTCTCGGCCCGCGTGTGGCAGTAAACGTCCGCGTGATCGAACAGCGTGAATCCCGCCTCGACCGCCGCGAGCACAGCTGTCCGGGCGGTTTCGAGATTCGTCCGGACATCGCTGGCCGGAGCCAGCCGCCAGCAGCCATAGGCGAGCCGGCTGGAGGAGAGCTTGCTTTCACCGAGCGGGGTCTTTTGCATCGCGCGATGCCTACCCGCACCCGCGCGGAGCGGCAAGCGCGGAGTCGGTGGCGGAGTTTTCAACCCTCACCAGCGATGCACGGCGATTCCAGCGGCCTTGGCGAGGGCCAGTTGGCGCCCATCCGTGGTCAGCAATTCACGCGCGCCGAGCACTCGGGCCGCGGCACAGTGCAGGGTGTCCAGCGCGCGGCAACCCGTCGTCGCGGAAAATCGGAGAGCCAGCGTCTGGGCCTCCTGCCATGCCGCCGCCCAATCGCAGGTCACCTGCACCAGTTTGCCGCCGGCCAGGTCTTCCTCGACCGCCGCACGGGCCGCGTCGGCCTGTTCCGGTGTCGCTTCGCGGCGAAAGACCTTCGCCTGCACCGCAGTGGTCAGTTCCAAGGCGTGCAACGCGGTGAATCCGATTCTTTCCCCGGCTACCGCGGCGGCCACGAGGGCGCTCTCCGGCTCCGGGTAGTAGAGCTTCACCAAACAGCCGGTATCGAGATACAGCACGACCGTTCAACCCCGGCTGGCGGCGACGATTTCGCTGAGCGGCGTCCCTGGCGGGAGGTCGCCCCAGATGCGTTTGGCCCGCGCGAGAAAATCCGGCTCGGCGGCCTTCGGAATGGGCACGAGCGTGGCCGCCACCTCTCCGTTGGTGAGGATTTCCAAGCGCTCGCCACGGGCGATGGCTTGGTCGAGGATCCCGGGATCGCGGTGGATGTCGTCAAGCGTCGCAGTCATGGCCGGAATGTGCGCAGCGGCCGCCGCCCCGGCAAGCCCCCGTTCGGCCCGACGCTTTCGGCCGGGGGGCTGGCCCGTGGAATTCCCAGAATCCTCACGAGACGAACAGCCTGTCGCACCCTCGATTTCCCCGCTTCCCCGCCCTCATCTGATGGCGTATCCCTTTCCCACTCGCTGCCAAACCACATCGCTCAATCCATGAAATTCCTCCTTTCCGCGCTCGCCCTCCTCGCCGTCCTTTCCTCTGCCCGCGCCGATTGGGCGGTGCAAGACGACGCGAATCCCGACCTGCCGGGGCGCAAGGTGGACATCACGCAGGACGGCGTGCTGCGGGCGCGGCTGATCTACGGCGAGGGGCAGATCAAGCCCTACCTCCGCGTGCAGGGCGAGGAGGGCGACGGGCTCAACGAGTGGAGCGGGAAGCAGCAGTTTCCCCATCACCGCGGCATCTACATCGGCTGGAATAAAATCGTCTCCGACCTCGGCAGCTTTGACCTCTGGCACATGACCCACGGCAGCAGGATGACGCTCGCGAAGCTGGAAAAACTGGAGGCCGGCAAAGACTCCGCGACCATCGTGGCGACCATCGAGTGGCGGGGCGGAAAGGCGGACGCGGCCGGCAGCGATCTGCTCCTCACCGAGACGCGCACGCTCACCGTTTCGCGCCCGGCGGCGCAGGCCACGCAGGTGGATGCGCAGTTCGTTTTGAAACCGGTGCGCGACCTTTCGCTCGGCGGCGATCTCCAGCACGCGGGCATCCACTTCCGCGCCTCGGCCAGCGTGCAACCCAAGGCCAAGGACACGACCTACGTGTGGGAGCCGGACCTCGCCGGGCCGGGTGGCAAAGTCGTGAGCAAGGAGCTGAAATGGGTGCGTTACACTTTCCCGATCGGCGAGCGCTGGTATCACGCCACCGAGCTGAATGCGCCCACGAATCCCGTCGAGGAACTCTCCTGGCGCGATTACGGGCGCTTCGGTTTCTTTTTCGCCAGGCCGCTGCAGAAGGACGAAACACTCGCGGTGAAATATCGCTTCGTCACCGAACTCGCCGAGGGCCTTTCCGCGAAGCCGACCGACGAGCAGCGCGCCGCGTTTCGCAAAGCCGCGCAGGCGCAGTATGAGGCTTTTGTAAAATGAAACGCCGCGCCCCGCTCGCCGCGTTTTTCGCCGCGCTCGCCGCATCCGCTTTCGCCGGGCCTCCGGGTGGCGATCTCGCGAAGCAGCAGCCAAAATTCAAGTGGGACGTACCGCCGTCGCCCGTGCTCACCGGCGAGGAGGCGCTCAAGTCCTTCCGCCTGCCGCCCGGCTTCCGCATCGAACTCCTCGCCAGCGAGCCGCTCGTGCAGAATCCGGTGGCGATGGCCTTCGATCCCGACGGCCGGCTCTACGTCGCCGAGATGCGCGGCTACATGCCCGACCTCGACGGCAAGGGCGAAGACCAGCCGAACGGCAGCATCGCGGTGCTCGAAGACACTGACGGCGACGGCAAATTCGACAAGCGCACCGTCTTCCTCGACGGCCTCGTGCTCCCGCGTTCGGTCGCATTCGCGCACGGCGGCGTGATCGTCGGTGAGCCGCCAAACTTGTGGTTCTGCCGCGACACCGACGGCGACGGCAAGTCCGACGAAAAGACCGCCCTGTTCACCGACTACGGCGCGTTCCGCAGCGGCCCGGAATACAATCCCAACTGCACCGTCCGCGCGCTCGACAACTGGTTCTACTCCGGCCACTGGCCGTGGCGCTTCCGCCGGGCCGGCGAAAAATGGGTCCGCGAATCCGCGGCGCAGCGCGGCCAGTATGGCCTCGCGCAGGACGATTTCGGGCGGCTCTTTTACAACGGCAACAGCTCCATGCTGCACGCCGACACGATCCCCGGCAGCATGCGCGGCAGCGCCATCGCGAAAAACGCGGTCTTCCCCGGCCGCGTCACCGCCGGCATCAACCGCGCCTACCAAGTCCTCGGCGCGAGCGGCAAGCTGGACAGCGTGACCGCCGCGTGCAGCCCGCACGTCTATCGCGCCGACCGCTTTCCCGCGGAGTTTCGCGGCAACGCCTTCGTCTGCGAACCCGCGGCCCACCTCATTTCCCGGCAGGTGCTCTCGGCGCAAGGCGCGGGCCTCACCGCCACGGGCGCGCACACCGAGGTCGATTTCCTCGTCTCGACCGACGAGCGCTTTCGCCCGGTCCATCTCGCGACCGGCCCCGACGGCGCGCTCTACATCGCCGATTTCCATCACGGCATTTTGCAGCACAAAAACTTCCTCTCCGCGTATCTGCGCGACCAGGCCGAGCAGCGCGGGCTGGCCCAGCCGCTGCACCTGGGCCGCATCTTTCGCATCGTGCATGAAAGCGCCGCGCCCGGCCCGCGGCCCGCGCTCGGCAAGGCGGCCACGGCCGAGCTGGTGAAAACGCTCGCGCACCCGAACGGCTGGTGGCGCGACACCGCGCAGCGTCTGCTCGTGGAGCGCGCCGACGCCGCATCCGTGCCCGCGCTCAAGCAACTCGCCGCCCAAGACCCCGGCCTCGGCGCGCTCCACGCGCTCTGGACGCTGCGCGGTCTCGACGCCCTCGACGCGCCGCCCATCGCCGCCGCCCTCACCAGCGCGCATCCCGGCGTGCGCGCCGCCGCTGTGCGCCTCGCCGAGCCGCTGCTCCGCCCGGTCCCCGACGAAAAGCTCCTCGCGTCCATCGTCGCCCTCCGCGGCGACAAAGATCCCGGCGTGCAGATGCAGATGCTCATCACACTCACGCCCGTCCCCGACCCGCGCGCTGCGAAGATGGCGCTGGAAATTTTCCGCGCGCATGGCGGCGATCCGCTCCTCCGCGAGGCCGCGCTCAACGGCGTCGCCGGACGGGAACCGGCGCTGCTCGAACTCATCCTCGCCGACAAAAACTGGGCGAGCCCCGAAAAAGGGCATCGGGAGTTTGTCGCCGCGCTGGCCGGCGGAATCGTCGCCGGACGCAGCGGCGAGCGCGCGGAGAAGCTCCTCGCCATCATCGCCGCGCCGGCCACTCCGGCGGGCGTGCAATCCGCGCTGCTCGCCGGCATCGCCGACAGCCAGAAGCGCGTGAAGAAGCCCGTGCAGCTCGCACAGGAACCCGCTACGCTGACCGCGCGCGCCGCGCAAAACCAATCCGCCGCCGCTGCGCTCGCCCTTTTCACCTGGCCCGGCAAACCCGGCGCCGCGACCGCGACCGTGCCGCCGCTGACCGCGGCACAGCAGAAGCTCTTCGCCGAGGGTAAGGAGCTTTACGCCACGGTCTGCGCCGCGTGCCATCAGCCCACCGGCTTCGGCCTGGATGGCGTGGCGCCGCCGGTCTTCGATTCCGAGTGGGTGCTCGGCTCGGAGGAGCGGCTCGCGCGCATCGTCCTCCACGGCATGACCGGCAAAGTCACCGTCGCCAAACGCACCTACGACCTGGTGATGCCGCCGCTCGAAGCGCTCACCGACGCGCAGATCGCCGGCGTGCTCACCTACATCCGCCGCGAGTGGGGCCACGAGGCCGCGCCGGTCGAGATCGCGACTATCGCGCGCCTCCGCGCAGACTCGAAAGGCCGCGCGCAGCCGTGGACCGCGGACGACTTAAAGAAGCTCCAATGACTCCGGCGTACATCATCGGCGCGCTCCTGCTCGCGTGCAGCGTGACCCTCAGTTGGGCGGATGAGGTCGACGTCCTCACCGACGAAAAGCGAATCCGCCTGCGCGCGGAATTCACCGAGCGCGCCGCCGCCGCGGAGGCCGCGCTGGCCGGGGATGCGCAATCCGTCTCCGCGTATTCCGCGCGCGGCGATGCCCGGCTTTTTCTCGGCGAGTTCGCCGGAGCCGTCGCGGATTTCGAGAAAATGATCGCGCTCGATCCCGCGCAGGACGCGCCGCACTGGCGGCTCGGCATCGCCTATTATTTCGCCGGAGATTTCGCCAAATCCGCGCGGCAGTTTGAGAAATACCACGCCTACGACGGACGCGACCGCGAGAACGGCATCTGGAAATTTCTCGCGCAGGCGAAAGGCGAGGGCATCGAGAAAGCGCGCGCCGGGATGCTGGTCTATACGCGTTTCGACCGGGAGCCGTTCCCCTCGCTCTACGAGATGTTCGCCGGGAAAAAGTCGCCCGACGAGGTGCTCGCCGAGGTCGCGAAAAAGGGACTCGCGGACAACGCCGAGGTGATGTTTTTCGCCAACTACTACGGCGGCTTGGAGGAGGACCTGCGCGGCCATCGGGCGCGCGCTGTGGACTTGCTCGGTCAAGCTGTCGCCAGCCCTGCCGGCCGCGACGCCCGTGGCGGTGCCGGTTACATGTGGCAGGTCGCGCGCCTCCAGTGGGAGCGGCTGCGCACAGCCAGGTAGCTTGGACTTCAGTCCAAAATCGGCGCGGCGTTTGGACTGAAATCCAAGCTACCTGGCCGCGCGCGGCCAGGGGAAGCTCAGCTTCGCAGACGAGCGCATTCCGAAGTTGCAACTTCGGAGCGAGGAGGGGAAAGACTGCGTTCGGCTAGTCACCGCCAGACCTTTCAGGATGGCGGCGAGGCGGTAGCGGGCTCGGCCGAGTTCGAAGCGCACCTGCTCACGCGTCCCTTGGTCGTAACCGGGGAGGTCGCTGCTCCTGGCGCTCCAGCTTTTGGCGTTGGTGTGGAAGGTGAGTCTGGCGTGCGCCTCGGTGGTGATGGGGAGGACTTCATAGGCCCACTTGGTGGCCCAGCCGCTGACCCGGGCGCTCTTTGGTCGCCTGCTCGACGAGGACAGCGTGCTCGCGCAGTACTGGCGTCCCTTCGGCAA
>CAYQBV010000005.1:0-41829 GCA_964415705.1 uncultured Chthoniobacter sp.
GCGTGGAGGGCCACCAGCGTGCGGGTCGCCGGCAGGATGCCGGCTGCCACGGGCTGGAAGCCCGCGCTCCTCTTCCGCTCACCGCGGACTCACCTTTAATCACACCCCCCGCCCACCCCACTCGCCAAGCGGGAAGCCGCCAGGGAGCGCGGCGGGCGCGGGTCAGCTCGGGGTGGCGTTCCTGATCTTGCTCCGGCTCCCGATCTTGAACCTCGGTAGTGGGGTGGGAAAAGGAGGGAGCCGGAGCCGGATCAGGAGGCTCTCGGGCTGGGGCTGGATATTCCCCGCGGAAGCCCTACTGTCCGCGCAGTTCGTCCGACTCCTGCCTCCCGCATCCATGCTTTTCGCCCAACACGAAGCCGCTTTCCGCCAGGCCGCGAGCCAGTTTTCGCGGCGCGATTTCCTGAGCCGTCTTGGCGCAGGCATGGGGTCGATCGGGCTGGCCGGCATGCTCGGGCAGACGCGGGCGGGAGCGGAGGTCGCGGCGTCGCCGCTCGCGCCGCGGGCGCCGCATTTCGCGCCGCGGGCGAAGCGGGTGATCCAGCTTTTCATGCCGGGCGGGCCGTCGCAGGTGGATACTTTCGACTACAAACCCGCGCTCGCGAAACACGCGGGGCAGCGCCCGGACATCGTGGATCGCAAGACGTTGCGCAATACGAAGAACGGGCTGATGCCTTCGCCTTTCGGCTTTCAGCAATATGGGCAGACAGGGAAGTGGGTGAGCGACATTTTCCCGCACGTCGGCGGCTGTGTGGACGACATCGCTTTCATCCACTCCATGCACACGGACATCCCGGAGCACGCGGGCGCGATGATGATGATGAACGTGGGCGCGCTCCAGCCGAACCGCCCGAGCATGGGCGCGTGGCTGGTCTATGGCCTGGGCACGGAGAACCAGAATCTGCCGGGCTTTGTGGCGATGTCGCCGCGGGCGCAGCCGCGCGGCACGCTGGCGAACTGGGGCAACGCCTTTCTCCCCGGGGCCTACGCGGGCAGCTACGTGAACATCGCGGAGATGAAGCCCGACGCGGTGATGCGCGATTTGAAAAACACGCGGCTCTCCGCGGGCGAGCAGCGCCGGCAGGTGGACCTCCTCGCGCAGCTCAACCAGGCGCACCTCGCGCGGCGGGAGCGCGATCAGGATCTCGAGGCGGGGATCGCGGCGATGGAGATGGCGTTTCGCATGCAGGCGTCGGTGCCGGAGGTCTTCGACATCAGCCAGGAGACGGCGGCCACGCGCGCGCTTTACGGCGACAGCGAATACGGCAAGGGCTGCCTGCTGGCGCGGCGGCTGATCGAGCAGGGCGTGCGCGTGGTGCAGCTCTCGCTGTCCATCGACGGCTACGACATCGCGTGGGACACCGGGCACGACGACATCGTGGGCGGACACGCGAAGCTCGCGAGGGCTTGCGACCAGGGCATCGCCGCGTTGATTCACGATCTGAAGGCGCGCGGGCTGTTCGAGGACACGCTGCTGGTGTGGGGTGGGGAGTTTGGCCGCGCGCCGACCTCCGAAGGGGCGAAGGGCCGCGATCACGATCACTACGGCTACACGAACTGGCTGGCGGGCGGCGGGGTGAAGCGGGGCTTCAGCTACGGGGCCACGGATGAATTTGGCTGCACGGCGGTGGAGGACCGCGTGCATGTCCACGACCTGCACGCGACGATCCTGCATCTGATGGGGCTGGATCACGAGAAGCTGACGTATCGCTACTCGGGGCGCGATTACCGCCTCACGGATGTGCATGGCCGCGTCGTGCGCGAGCTGCTCGCGTGACGGGCCGGTGGGCGACCTCAGAAGGTCTTGTAGTGGACGCTGAGCGTGCGGAAAACCTGGGAGGGGCTCTGGGCGGAAAAATAGACGAGTTCGATGGCGGTGTTGTTCTGGTTCCACTTCCAGCCGACGAGCGTTTGCATGACGTCGCCGTTCGGCTCCTTCTTCCGCGTGACGAGCTGGCCCTGGCCGTAGCGCTGCTCCAGCCTGCGCCGGATATCGCCCATGAAGCCGTCGTATTTGGCCTCGTCCCAGTCGTCTTTTTGATACTGCAGTTCGACCTCCACGAGTTCGCCTCCCATGAAATAGAAGACGGTCCTTTTCAACCCGGCCTGCACGAGGCCCTCGACATCCCACGCCTCCCGGCCCTCGACGGTGCGCCGGGCGATGATGGTGGCTTTGGCCCCTTTGAGCAGGCGCTCCAGACGGTCGGCGGTTTCGCCCCAGCGGAGGTTGAAGGGCGGCTTGATCTCCTCGGCACAGGCTCGCCGGCCGGGGGCGAGCAGGACCAGAAAAGCGAGCAGCCAAATGGAAAGTGCGCGGGTCATCAGTGTCGAAGAGCGCGTCCGAAGACGAACGCCCCCATCACACTCGACACGGGTGATTTGTCAATGGGCGCGCGGTCTGGTGACGGCGCGCCTGTGGAATTCGGGAATTGCGGTATGGAAATTGGTTCGGCAAGGTGGGCGGCCACGAATCACCATGTCCAACATCGTTGCCTCACCGAATTGGAAACTCCGCTCCCGGATTTGGATTTGCATGCTCTTTCTCCTCACGAGCGGTGCGGAGTACCTGCTGCTGAAGTTCAGCCGCTTTGAGTTCAACCCGTTTCCGCCGCTGATGGGCGTGGTCATTCTGACGGCCATGTGCTCGAAGCTGCTGCTGATCGGAATGTGGCGGCGGATTTCTTGGACGCGCTATGCGCTGGGGGCGATCCTCTTGGTCTCGATCATGGCGTTCTCGGGCGCGATGTTTTACATCATCGGCGGAAATGTGCCACGACCGAACGGGATGACGAAACCGGCGCTGGCTGGAATGGCGCTGCAGGCGTTGGCGCTGATTCCGCTGGCGTGGTCCGAAGCCATCCGCCGCCAGATGCACCCGCTGACGAGCCGCGGCGGTTAGGAAACGGTCTGGAGGCAGACGGTGAACTTCGACCCGACGCCGAGTTTCGTCTGAATGATCAGCGCACCCTCGGCTTCGCGGAGGAGGCGTTTGACGATCGAAAGCCCGAGGCCGGTGCCGTGCTCGGGCGGCTTGGTGGTAAAGCGCTCCTCGAACATCTTGCGGAGAATTTCCGCGGGAATGCCGGGGCCGCTGTCCTGAATCTCGATGGCGAGGAGGGGCGGGTGGTTGGAAAAGGTGTTGCGGTTGATGACGCGCTGCTCGTCGTTGTCTTCGATTTTTTCCATCGCGATGGCCTCCGGGTGGCGGTGGCAGGTGACCTCGACAAGATGCGGCTCCGAGGTGCTCTGGAGGGCGTTGATCGTCAGGTTGAGGAGGATCTGGAGAAAGTCGGTGCCGTGGATCGAGGCGGTCACGTCGGGATCAAGGCCACGGACGGTGAGCTGATGGCCGCGGGCGCTGGGGTGGCGGGTGAGGAGTTCGGTGAGATCGCTCATCACCTGATTCACGGCGACGTAGGATCTCACGGAGGATTGGCCGTTGATAAAGCTCAGATAGCGGCGGGAGATTTCCACGCAGCGGGTGACCTGGCTGTTGAGCCGGTTGAGGTCACCTTTGATGTTCTCGAGTTGCTCGCCCTCGACGCTGGCAGCGTTGGCCATCGAGCGGTTGAGCAGTTCCACGAAGCCGGAAATGATGGTCAGCGGGCCATTGATGTCGTGCAGGACGCTGGCGTAGATCTCGCCAGTATTGCGGGCCATTTCCTCACCTTCCCGATGAGCTTCGAGTGCCTCCTGCAGCGTTTGGAGGTCGTCGTTGCTGCGTTTAAATTCCAGCGTGGCGCGATGTTTTTGCGCGGCGTGGGCCACGGCAGCCCGCATCGTCGTGATGTCGAAAGGCTTGTTCAGATAGTCGCTGGCCCCGTGGCGCAGCGCCTGACGCGCGGTCTCGATGGTCTCGAAGGCGGTGAGCATGATGACCTCGACGGAGGGGGCGATCAGCTTGATTTCCTTGAGCGTCTCCATGCCGGAGAGGCCGAGCATCATGATGTCGAGGACGACGACGTAGACGGGGTTGGTTTTGACCAACTCGATGGCATCCATTCCGTTGGTCGCGAGGAGGACGTTGTAGTCGTTTTTGAAAACGATGCGCAGGGATTGGCGCGGCCCCTCCTCGTCATCGACGATGAGCAGGGTCGGCTTGGAGACGTCCGGTGCCGGAGGGGCAAACCGTGGCGGCTCAGAAATCGTATCCGAAGGTGAGGTTAAGAGCATTGCCTTGTGCGCGGTAACGGCCGTCGGAGGACGTGCCTTGGTTGATGGTGCGGGTGGGGCCATACGCCCATTGGTAGGCGAGGTGCCAGCTAAAGTGCTCGCGTTTCTGTCCGAGGCCGGCGCTCAGCACATGCCGGTTGGAGTCAGGGATGATGGGGTTGAAGCTGTCCTCGGGGACGGAGTTTTCGCTCCAGATGTAGCCGACGCTGGCCTGCCAGCCGTCCTTGAATTTCTTGGTCACGCCGAACTCCCAAAACCAGCTCGCTTGCCAGTTAAAGGGGATGTGGATGTTCCCGCTACGCTGCTGGTGGAGGGTGACGGTGTTCAGGTCGCCCCAGTCGGTCCAGTCGGCGTTGAACTCGAAATTCCAATCGGGCGTCGGGGTGAAGGAGTAGCCGAAGACGATGTTCTGCGGGATGTGAAACTCGGCGTCGGCGTCCTCACGGCGGTCAATGCCGGCCACGGGGAAGGGGCCGAAGGGCGTCGCCACCGTGAACGGATCGGTGCGCAGGGTGGTGTGTCCGCTGAAGGTGATGGCGGCGGCGCTGTGATAGGTGATGCCGAAGTGGTGCATGCGATGCGGGTCCCACTTGAGGCCGGCGCTCCAGCCGTAGCTGATGCCATCGCCTTTGAATTTGAAGGTATCGCCGACGGCAATCGCGCCCTGTTGGAGTTCCGCGCTGCCGTAGTTGATGGAGGGCCCGGCGGCGATGGAAAGGGTGTCGTGGATTTTCCAGGCGACCACGGGGTTGATCGCCACGTAGAGGATTTTTCCTCTGCGGGCGGTGGTGCGGAAAGGCGTGTCATCCGGGTATTCCAGCCCGAGACCATAAGGGGCGTAGATGCCGAGACCGAAGGCGAGCGGCGAATTCTTCGGCTTGGTGGTCACGAAAAACGTCGGGACGAATTGCAGCTCGGTGTTCCGATTTGAGAATGCGGATGCGCCCGGCGTCTCGGGATCGACGCGCACGCGCAGCGTGGTCGCGTAGCTGCCCAGCAGGGCGCGGGTGCCTTCGAGTTGGGTGATGCCGGCGGGATTGTAATAGACTGCGGAAGGGTTGTCGGCGGTGGCGGCAAAAGCGTCACCGCGGGCGGTCGCCTCGGCGTTTTGATCGGCAATGCGGAAGCCGAGAGAAAAGGCTGGGGCCGTCGAGAGGACGAGGGCGGCGGCGGCGCCAAGGAGGGAATTGGACGATTTCATAGGCGCGGAGGAGAGAGCAGGCGCGATGCCTTGGCGAGCAACAAAATAGTCGGGACGAGGTCTGGCGGGTTAGGTCGTGAGGGGGAGGGTGACGCGGACGAGGCCGGAGTCGCCTTTTTGTGAAGCAGGAATCTCAATTCGTCCGCGGTGGCTCTCGATGATCTTGCGGGAGACGGTCAAACCGAGGCCGAGGCCGACATTGCGCGTGGAATAGAACGGCTCGGGGGCGCGCTGGGCGACCTCGGCGTTGAAACCAGGCCCGGAGTCACGGACTTCGACCTGAAGTTGCGCCTCGCCGTCGGGCGCGGTGGAGAGATGGACGGCGACCGTCGGTTCGTCAGGATTGGCCTGGAGGGCGTTGAGCATGATCTCGCCAAAAGCGTGGCGCAGCGCCTTGAGGTCGCCGGCGACTTTCCATGGGGCCAGATCCTTGTTAAAGCTGAGCTGCGCGAGTTTCTTGCCGGGCAGGAAGGTGTGCGCCTCGTGGAACGCTTCGACGAGCAGATTGGAAATCGGCACAGTTTCGCTGAAGTCCGCCTGCCACTCGCGGGCGAGGAAAACCATCTGGCTGGCGAGGCGGGAGATGCGTTTCACGCCGTTTGCCATGACCGAGCAGAGCGAATCCTGGAACTCCGGGTCGTTGATCGCCTCCTTGAGCATCTGCTGGTGCGTGGAAAGCGGGACGAGCGAATTGCCGATCTCGTGCGCCAGATGCTCGGACATGGCTTTGATCAGCCGCAGATTGGCGGCCTCGATTTCGAGTTTCTGCGCCCGCTCGTGCTCGGTCACATCCTCGATGATGAGCAGCGCGGCGTTGGTGGTCTGCGTGCTCTGGGGTGAAAACGGGAGGATCGCGACGCGGTAGAAAAGCTCCGGCGAGTCCGGGCGCTGATATTTGAAAGCGGGGATGCCGGTGCCGGTCTTGATGACGGTGAAAATCTTGCTGCCGAGCATCTGCGGCAAGTCCGGGAATTCCAGTCGTGATTTGCCGGGGAAATCCTGAAGAAAGAAGCGCTCGGCGGCGGAGTTGACGTGGAGGGTGTTGAGGTTTGGCCCGATGACCAGGCACCCGCTGCCGAGATGGCTGAGGATGTCGGAGATCATCGCGTGATTGCCGGTCAGTTGGTCGTGCAGCCAGGTGTTGCGGATCGCCAGCCCCAGCTCCTCCAACATGTGAAAGATCAGCGCCAGCTCTTCATTCGCGTACGGTTCGCCGGTCAGGCGCTCGTCGAAAACCACCACGCCGAGCAGCGACTGCCGGTCGAGAATCGGGATGGCGACTTCCGCGCCCACGAGCTGGAATTCCTTCGAAATCTCGCGGCTCGCCTTGGCCTCGAAGCTGCCCGCTCGGAGGATCCGTCCCTGCCGGTGAAGGTGTCCGCCGATGCCGGCCCCGAGGGAGAGCGCGACGTGCTCGACGACGCTGTGATCGTGCCCGATGGCGCACGCTGAGCGCAGCCAGCGGTCGTCCGGCGAGAGCGGGCCGTCGCTGAGCACGCCCGAGGGTTTGCGGAGAAAAATGATCGCGCGATTGACGCCGATGATCTCCCGCAGCAGGAGCAGGAATTGTTTGAGCAGCGCGGTGGAATCGAGGCTGTGGGTGAGCAAGCCCGAGAAGCGCCGGAGGCCCTCGAGCGCGCGCGCCTGATCGACGTAGGGGCGCAGGACCGAAGTCTCGATCGCCGTCGTATTCTGCAAGGCGAGCGGGGCCGACTCGGCCTCCGGGAGCAGACGGTCGAGCATCGTTTTCAGCAATTGCCCGCGGACCGGCTTCATGAGGACGTGCTCGACCCCGAGCAGATAGGCGTCCTCCTCCCACTCGCGCTGCTTGTCGCCGGTATAGACGAGGATAGGGCAGTCGGGCGCGAAGGACTTCATTTCTTCGATCAGCCGGACGGCCCGGGCGTCCGTGAGTTCGGCATCGAGAATCGCGACATCAATGCCACCGCGCGCGAGGAGAAACTCGGCCTCACCGATGGCTTCTTTCGTGATGATCTGGAACTCTGCGGGATCGAGGGCGGTGGAGACTGCGGAGGCGAGAGAAGGTTGTTTGGTGATTACAAGAAGCGTGCGCATTCAGGCGGAAAGGGCGACCGGGGGTGGAGAGGTGCTGGTGGGTTGGCGGATGGGTAAATCGAAATGCACCGTTGTGCCCTTTTTCAGCACACTGGCAATCGAAAGATTGCCGCCGTGGAGATTTACGATTTTTCGGGAAATCGCGAGACCGAGGCCGAAGCCCCGATTTTCGTCGCCGCGATTTTTTGTGGTGAAGTAAGGCTTGAGAATGCGGCTGAGATTTTCCTTCGGAATGCCCTCTCCCTGGTCGGCGACGCGGACCCGGACCCACTCCAATTCGTCGAGTTGCCCGAGCCGTTCGAGATGGACGTGGATTTGGGACTTCGGGCGGGAGGCGTCGATGGCGTTCGAGATGAGGTTGGCGATCAGCCGCTGCATGAGCACTTCGTCCATCTGGACGAGCACTTCGCCGGGCGTCACGGAGATGACTTCGACCTCCTTTTTCCGACCGGCCCGGGCCAGTTCGACCGAGCGCTGGACCACGAGATCGAGCCGCCCGAGTTTCAAATCCAGACGCAGATTTTCCGAGAAAAAGAGGGCCTCGCGGATGTAGGCCTGCATGCTTTTGATGTTGCGCAGTGCGACCGGCAGGAGTTCTTCGTCAAAGGGTTCCTTCGTCTCAAAGGCGATCTGCAAAAGGGTCAGCACGGGTGTCAGGAGGTTGTTCAGATCGTGGGCCATCCCGCGCGACATGCGCCCGAGGAGATCGAGTTCCTGCGACTGGAGGACCTGCGACTTTAGTTGGATCTGGTTCACGACCAGGCTCAGATTTTTCACCAAAGCGACGAGCAGGTTGATGTCCGTGGCGGTGAAGGGTTCGTCGGAGGTTTTCTTGCCGACCAGGAGCAGGCCGAAAGGCTCGCTCTGCGAGGTGAGCGGGAAGCAAAACTGCGCGCCAAAGTCTTCCAACTGTTTGCCGGCCTCGCGCTCGACGCTGTTTGTGGCGCTGCGGAGCTGATGCTTCTGGAGCGCGATGTACTCGCCCTTTCCCCACTCAAAAAAGCGGAGCATCGGGGAGTGTGGCAGGAGCTCGGGCAAAGGGCTGGCGGGTTCTTCCGGGAAAGAGCGGAAAGGGGCGAAGGTGCGCTTCATTTCGTCGCGCAGAATGATCTGGTAGCTCTCGATGCGGAGCGAGCGCACGAAGATTTCGTGAAGATCCCGCAGCAGGGCGTCGAGGTCGGCGTACCACGGCATCACGCTGATGAAGTTCCGCACTTTGTCCTGGTACTCAAAGCTGTCGCCGAGCAGCTTGCGCTCGAAGGTTTCCGCCCCGCCTGAGCCGAAGATGCGCGGGAAGAAAACACTCGCGATGACGGCCGACGCTGTGAGGACTCCGAGCGCGCAAAACAGGGCAAAGGTGGAGAATTTCGCCGGCGCGATGGCGGAAATGATCAGCAGCTGGAACAGCCCCGTGAGCACGATGAAACCAACGCGGATCACATGCGCGACCGCGCGGCTCAGGGTCACGTGGACGTTCAGCAGGGTGTGCTGCAGGATGCTGTAGGCGACGATCGTCATGTACACGCAGGCGGCGATATTCCCGAGCGGGTAGAAAGGCACGTTGGTCAGCGGATAGAGTGGATTGCTGACCGGGTTTAGGATGGGAAAGAGGTCGTTCGTCCCGGCGGTGGCGATCAGGACGATGGCGAGGAGCATCGCGCGAATCCGAATCCGCTGGAGGGACTGGTCGTCTTTTTGCGCCCGGTAGAGGACCACGATGGAGCCGCCGATCAACGCGGTGTAGGAGACCGTGTAGGCCCAGAAAAGCGGGCCGGGGATCGACCAGTAGCCGTGCGGAATTCGCCGCACTCCGGTGATGAACCAATCCGTAAAGAGCGAGCCGACGAAGCCCGCGTGGAGCGCGCAAAACAAACCGAACGGCAGCTTGGGAATCGGCTTCTGGGCGATCAGCACGGAGGTCGTGAACAGGCCCAGCGGCGCGAGGATGATGCCGAGTTGCAGCAGCTTTGCGCAAAACAACGCCCGCTCCGGGGACACCTCGGACATCATGACCAGCGCACTGCCGTTCCAAAGCACCACCCCCAGTCCCCAAACTAAATAGGCCCGGTGGAGGATGGCCTTCGGGTTCTGCCAGAAGACGAAGACGGCAAGTGCGAAATTGACGACGGCTGCCGTGAGAGCCGCGATTTCGAGAAAGGTCATCGCCCCGTGTAGCGCCGGAGAATCAGGCAGGCGTAACGTCCGCCAAATCCGGCGTTGATATTGAGCGCGATGTTCACTGGATAGGGGCGCGGTCCTTGTGCGAGGTAATCGAGATCGCAGCCTTCCTCCGGGTTCCGCAGGTTAATCGTCGGCGGCATTTCCTGCCGGTGAATCGCCAGCGCGCAGACCGCCGCTTCGATGGCGCCAGCCGAACCCATCGTATGCCCGGTGATCGGTTTCGTGCCGCTGATGCCGACGCGGCCAGCGTGCGAGCCAAAGACCGCTTTGATGGCCTTCGTTTCCAGCGGATCGTTCAGCCGCGTCGCGGAACCGTGGGCATTGATGTAGTCGATTTCCGGTCCGTGGAGTCCGGCCCGCCGCAAAGCCCGGCGCATCGCGTTCACGTAACCCAAACCGCCCGGATGCGGATCGGTGGGGTGGTACGACTCGGCGCTTCTCCCGTGGGAAATGATCTCGGCGTAAATTTTCGCGCCGCGGCTGAGGGCGTGTCCGAGTTCCTCGACCATGAAATAGGCGGAGCCCTCGCCGAGGACAAAGCCATCGCGCTCCCGGTCAAAGGGACGCATCTGCGAGCCGTCCGGCCCCGCGAGTTGGCTCATCGCGCCGAGTCGGCAAAAGCCGAAATGTTGCGCCTCAAAGATCGCGTCGGACCCGCCGGCCACCATCATGTCCACGTCGTCGTCCTTCACCGTCCGCCAGGCGTAGCCGATGGCTTCGGCCCCGGAGGCGCACCCGGAGCAGTAGGTCAGCGCGTGGCCGTGGATGCCGAGATACATGCCGATCGCGCTACTCCCTTCGCCGCAGTAGCCGCCGATCGCGTGGTAAGGGTGAATCTTCTGCCCGCTCAGCATCTGCGCCTGGACCTTGAGCACGTTGCTCACGCCGCTGGTGGTCGTGCCTTCGACAATGCCGATGCGGTCCGGGTCGATTTCCGTGACGTCCAGCTTCGAGTCGCGCACGGCGGCGGCTGATGCGGCCAGGCCGTATTGCACGGAAAGTTCCAGCCGCGCCATCTTCACCGCCTCGACATGGTCTTCGATGCGAAAGCCCTGAATCTCCGCCGACACCTTGACGGGCAACTTGCTCACGTCGTAGCGCGTCGTCGGCCTCACCCCGCTCACCCCGCGGCAGAGCGTGTCCCAGAACTTGTCCACGGTTTGCCCGTTCGCCGCGATCACCCCGATGCCGGTGATGACGACCCGCCTCTCGGACGAACTGGGGTGCTTAAGCTGGGCTACCATTTCCAAGGAACGAGAGCAGGTTTGGTGCGCTGGAACGTACGGTAGGCGTCGCCGAATTTCTCCACCAGGGCGACCTCCTCGATGCGGATACGCATGATCAGCACCGGGACAAAGAAAGCCGGGATCAGGAGCAGGGTGAAAAACGCGTTGCAGATCAGCGTCAGCGCAAGGAGTTCGAGGATCATCGAGAAATACGCCGGGTGCCGCACCCAGCGAAAAGGCCCGCTTTGCACGAACTCATGATTTTCCCGTATCTCCACGTGCAGGCTCCAGAATTTCCCGAGCGCCGCGATGGCCCGCCGCCGGATGGCGAACGACGCGATCCCGCAAGCCCAGCCGATGAGGAACGGTCCCCAGCGCAAGCTCGGCCGCAGCCCGACGAACTCCACGATCGAGCCGACGAAGATGATCGTTCCTGCGAGGAGGAAAAGGCGGAGCGTCAGGTTCTCGCGGATTTTTCCGACGATGATGTCGCGTTTGGTGCCCAGCTCAATTAACCGGACGACGTAAATGGCGAGCACGGAGGCCAGCGGCAGGATGAAGCTGAGGGTTAACATAGGGGTGGGAGACTCGCTTTAGCCCGGCGGCCACTGGAGGCTGCGGCCACCGAGGAGGTGGATGTGGAGGTGCGGGACGGATTCGCCAGCGTCGCGGCCGTTGTTGATGACGAGCCGGTAGCCGGTTTCCGCGACGCCGGCCGCTGCCGCGATGCCCGGCGCCGCGAGCAGCATGCGCCCGAGCAGGTCGGCGTCTCCCGGCTGGGCTTCGCCGATGCGCGGAATCGGGCTCTTCGGCACGATCAGAATATGCACCGGAGCCTGCGGCTGCACGTCGTGAAACGCGAGGAAGTCTTCCGTTTCGCAGACGATGCGCGCGGGGATTTCGTGGGTCGCGATCTTTTCGAAAATGGTCATGCGAGGGAAAAGGAGACTTCTTTGCGGGCGGCGGCGGTGCCGGAGTGTTCGCGGACAAAGCCGACGATCTCGCTGCGCAGGGCATCGCAGTCGCGGCTCCAGGTTTTGCGGGCGCGGAGCAGCTTCACGCAGGGCTCGAGCCCGAGCAGTTCAAAGTAGCTCCCCGGCTCCCGGCACAGCTCCCGCAGCCGCCGGCCGAGCAGCTCGAAAAACGCCAGCTCGTAGCCGCTGCCCGCCGCGCGCGCCAGTTCCACCAGCGACACCTGCACCCGCGGCGGTGCCGGCGCAAAGTGCTGCCCGATTTCACCATACCCGATGACTTGCAGGACGGACCGCACCGCCGCCGTGAGCCGCTCCTCCGGCAGCACATTGAGGTCGGGCTGATCGCGCAAAAATTCCGTCACGCTCTCGGCCACATGCGAGGCCAGCCACCATTTTGCGTAACCCGCGCGGGCCGCCGCCTGGGTCAGCGACCGCACCAGCCAGTCGCGCTCGAAAGCGATGGCCTGGCCGCTGGCGAGCTGGATTACCGGGAGATTGTCTTTGAGGCAGATCATGGCGGGTTATTTAAACAGCTCCGGTTGCAGTACACTTTTTTTGGGCCGCCTCCCGAGCGACTGAATTTCCTCCAAAAACTCCCCGATGTCCTGAAATTGGCGATACACCGACGCGTAGCGCACATACGCCACTTCATCGAGCTGGTGGAGCTTGTCCATGACCTTCGCGCCGATCACGCCCGACGGAATCTCCCTCTGAAACTCGGTCTCCAGCTCCCGCATCACGTCGTCCGCAGTCGTCTCCAGCGTCTCGATGCTGACCGACCGCTTTTCACACGCCTTCAGCATCCCACCGAGGAGCTTTTGCCGGGAAAGCGGCTCGCTGCGCCCGTCGCGCTTGCTCACCCGCAGGTCGACGCGCTCGATCTCCTCGTAAGTCGTAAAACGGTGCGCGCACCCCACGCACTCGCGGCGGCGGCGGATGGCGCGACCATCTTTCGACAATCGGGAGTCGATGACTTTGTCCTCAAGGCTTCCGCATTTGGAGCAATGCATCTTGTGTTTTTTCTGGGGGCAAAAAGGGGGTTTAACACTACATTTTGGGGTGTCAACGCGGAAAGTCGTCATGGGGCCGGAAAACGTCGCGATCCGCAACAAATCCAAAAATGCCTGCAGGATCGAATTGAGGAAGGGCGCGGCACCCTCCGCTTTGGACCGTTCCGATCCCGCAAATTTGTTTCGGATTTTCCCCTTCAACCTGCGCCGCATTTCGCCCAACTTCTGACCCATGCCGTACCACATCGACCTGCACTGCCACTCGTGGTTTTCCGGCGATGGCGTGAGCAGCCCCGAGTCGCTCATCGCCTCCGCGCGGGCGAAAGGGCTGCACGGCCTGGCCCTCACCGACCACAACACCAGTGACGGCTGCCGTTACCTCATCGAAAAAGGCCTCGCCCGCGAGGACGGCCAGCCCGTGGATGGCTTCCTCGTCATCCCCGGCAATGAGGTTTCCACCGCCGAGGGCCACCTCCTGTGTCTCGGCGTGCTCCTCCCGAACGACCTGAAAGGCACCCCGGCGGCCGAGGTCTGCAAGCTCGTGCACGCACTCGGCGGGATCGCGATCCCGCCGCATCCGTACGACCGCTTTCGCGCCGGCATCCGCCAGGCGGTTCTCGACACCCTGAAGATCGACGGCCTCGAAGTCTTCAACGCCGCGACGACCCTCAAGCGCTACAACGAGCAGGCCTTCGCCTACGCCACCGCGAAAAAGCTGCCCATGACCGCCGGCAGCGACGCGCATCACGAAGCCGCCGTCGGCACCGCCTACACCATCCTGCCCACCGCCGACCTTTCCGTCCGCGGCATCCTCGGCCAAATCGCCCGCGGCACCGAGTTGCACCAGCGCTACCTCACCCGCCGCGACAAGGTCCGCAAGACCTGGAACAACTGGCTGCGTTTGCGTCGGAAAAAAACGCGCCAGCGCGAAACCTAGCGTCCCCCGCTTGTGCATTGGCCGGGAGGGTTCCTCCCCGTCCGAGCACACAAAAGGCCGCGGGGCAGGATGCGCCCGCGGCCTTTGGAAAATCGTTCGGCGTGGCGGCTACTGCTTCAGCATTACGTCCTTGAACTGCACCATCATCGGCGGGCCGGCGTGGAGTTGAAACGCGATCACGCCCGTCTTCGCACCCGCAGCCGTTTCGTCCTTCACGCTCACCATCTGCCGGCCATTGATGAAATGCTTCAACTGGCCGCCTTTCGCCACGATGCGATACTCATTCCACTCGCCTTGTTTGATCGCGTCCTGCAGTTCTTCGGTGCGGCCCACCGAACCGGTCTTTTCGATCTTCGGCTTATTTGGCGCTTCGCCTTCCGTGATCACCACCATCTCACCGCGCTTGGCGAGAATGCCGCGGCCTTTTTCCTCGTAGAGAATCCCGCTGTAGCTCTTGCCGGACTCGAAATCCGCCTGGTAGCCCGCGACCACCGAATACTCCGCTTTCACCACTTTGCTCCGGTACTGGATGCCCGAATTGCCGCCGCCTCCCGGATTCCCTTTCTCGTCGGTGATCTTGTATTTGCAGGTCAGCTCGAAATCCCCGACCTCGCCCTCCCAGATCAGAAAGGTGTTCTCTTTCACCTTGTTCTCACCGGTCGTCAGTCCGGTGATCGCTCCGTCTTTCACGCTCCAGAAACCTTCCACGCCCTTCCACCCCGTAAGATCCTTGCCATTGAAGATCGGCTTGCCCTTGTTCACGGGCGCGGCGGCCGTCTGTTCGTCGGCCGGGCCGTTCAGGATTTCGACGGTATCCACCGCCTGTGCGGCGGTGAGGGAGAGGGCCGCGAGGGCCAGGATCGTGGGAAGGAGTTTCATGAGGATTTGGGTTGTTGAATGCAGCGCGGCGACGACCGCCGGGCGGGTCGTCTCTTAGACGAAAACGCTGGCGTTGCAACCTTTTCGGAGCCGTGGGGAGCCGCCGGGCGCGCCCGGAGCGGCGGGAGGAATCTCTCCGCTCCTCGGCGCAAAAAACACGGGAGGGCGGGCCTCCAGCCGGTCGGCGACTCACAGTTCGCCCTGTCCCGGCGGAAGCCCGCCCTCCCGCTACCACCCGACAATAATCGTTTTTTACCGGACCGAACTCGTCAGCCGTTCGCCCGTCCGCCCGTGATCCACGCTCAGCGCCATGAAGACGCGCTCCGCGGCATTTTTATAGTCAAAGGGCGTGGCATAGCCGAGGCCCGGCGCGTAGGTCGAACCCGACCCGCCCTGCCCGCGGCTGCCGCCCGCGAGATCAAACTCATAAAGCACATGGCCCGCCGCGCCCTTGCTCGCATCCTTGTCGTCCACCCTGCGGCGCCGCGCCCCCGCGTCGATCACCCGCACATGCACGCGGATCTTTGAGCTGCCAAAGCCCGGCCCGAGCGGACCATTGACCGCCCGCCAAAACGGCGAGCCCGCATCCACGACTTCCAGATTACTCTCCACCAGCCAGCCCACCGTCGGCGTCTCGCCCTCGGCCAGCACCCGCGCGGGAGCCATCTTCTCCAGCTCTTCCTTCAGCGCTTTGGAAAATTCCGCCGCAGCCAGCGACTGGCGGATCGCCGTTTCGCCGTCGTCACTGTGCCGCCCGCGGAACTGCGCCTCGTTGGCAAACGTGCGGATGTAGATCGCCTTCGGATCGGTCGCGCCGGTGGCGATGTCCGTCTTGGCGACTTTAACGCCCGCGCATCCCGTGAGAGCGGTGGTGGCGAGCAGGAGGAGGGTGCTTTTCATAAATGGACGCGAGGTTGCTTTCCCTCCCCGCAGTGCAGGATGCGTGCCCGCCCAGACCCTCAAAATATCCACCTCGACGTGAGGCCATGCACGATTTTCCAACACACTGCTAGCGGCCGGTGAGGGAGATACCGCGGACTTTGCGGTAAAGCGCGACGGCGTAGGTGTCGGTCATGCCGGAGATGAAATCGAGCATGCTGAGCAGGCGGACGTAGGGGTCGCGCGGGGCGGTGCGCTGGCGGGCGAGACACTGCCCGGGGACGAGTGCGAGGAGCTTGTGACTGCGGGCGGCGGCCTTTTTTTCGTGGGCCGCAAGGTCGTTGAGCGCGGCGACGAAATCGTCGAGCAACCCGCCGAGCACGGCGAACCCGGCGGCCTCAATCTCCACGCCGCGCGCGGTGTTGTAGATCGTCTTGCGCGAGCGCTGCATGATCTTTTCCCAGACCGCGCGCGACGGGCCGGCGTCGATCAGCGGCTGGTCGAAACGGCCGGCGAGAATTTCCCTCTCGTGGGCCATGAAAACGTCGGTCGCTTCGTCGATGGCCGCGCCGATGGCCACGGCGCGGAGGATTTGCACGCGGCGAGTGTCGTCGTGCGCCTCGCGGAGCCGCCGCGGATGCTGCTTCGCGGGGATGAGCGCGAGAAAGGCGTCGCGCACCTGGCCGTAACTGAGATGTCCGGTGCGCATGCCGTCCTCGAAATCCACGAGCCGGTAGCAAATGTCGTCCGCGGCCTCGACGAGAAAGGCCAGCGGATGCCGCGCCCACCACGCCGCATCCGGCGTGCGGCGGAGCAGGCCGCAGTGCTCCGCCACGCTCGCGAAGTGTTCGCGCTCGCTTTGGTAAAAGCCGAATTTTTTTCCGCTCGCGCCGCGGGGCAGCTCGGCGGGCACCACGGACTCGCGCGGGTATTTCGTGAACGCGCCGAGCGTGGCGTGCGTGAGTTGCAGGCCGCCGGGGTTGTCGGGCATTTGCAGCCGCGTGAGCAGCCGGAAGCCCTGCGCGTTGCCCTCGTAGCGCTCGATGTCCGCCCGCTGCGCCGCGCTCAGTTCCACGCCCGCCACTGCCGCGACGGGCGAAGTTTGAAACCAATGTCGGATGGCGTCCTCGCCCGAATGTCCGAACGGCGGATTGCCGAGATCGTGCGCCAGCCCGGCGGCGGCGACGATTTCGCCAAACTCCGAGCCGTGCTGCGCGAGCTTGTGCCGCTGCGCGACGAGCGCGCCGACCCGCGCGCCGAGCGAACGCCCGACGCTCGCGACCTCCAGCGAATGGGTGAGCCGCGTGCGGACGTAGTCGTTGTCGGCCAGCGGAAAGACCTGCGTTTTGTCCTGCAGCCGCCGGAACGCCGTGGAGAACGTCAGCCGGTCCGAGTCGCGCCGAAACTCCGAGCGCGCCGGATCATGCGGGCGCGGCTGGCTCGTGCGGCCGAGCCGTTCGGCGCAGAGGAGTTGATTCCAGTTCATGCTCATGGCGGGGCCTGTGGTCCCAGAAAGCCGCGCCGGGGACGAGCACGGAATGTGTGGTGGGGTGGCGCGCGGAAAGCGGTCAGGCCGTCTTGGTTTTGAGGCGAGGCCGGCACCGCCGTTGCGCGCTCACTGCTGCGCGGCTTCCGGTGGCGCGAGAAATTGCCGCAGCGCCCGGAGCGCCTGCCCAAACTCCCGCGATTCCGCGCTGCCACCGCTTTTCGCCGGGATAAAGTGCGACCACAAATCCGCCATCTGCCCGCGCTCATCTTCGCTCGGCCCGCCGAGTCGGGCGAAAGTCCGCCGCGTCAGCCGCACCGCCGCAAGGCGTTGCGCCGCGCTCATCCCCTCGATGTGCAGCGTCATGATGCCTTCGCAGATATGCGGACGCAGCTCCTCCGCCTGCGCCGCCGGGCACTTCTCGACGAGCGCGCTCAACGCCTCCAGCGCCGCGCGCGTCCGCGTCTCGCCGAGCGCGCGATTTTTCCACGAATCGAAAGGCTGCGCTGCGATCGCCCGCCGCGCAGCCTCCCGGATGAAGCGATCCGGCGAATCCAAATACGGCCAGGCAATTTCCAACGCCGCCGGGTCCCGACCGTGATGAAGCGCCGCCAGCTCCCGCTCGATTTTACCCACCACCCGCTTCGCCGCATGGACCTCCGCAACACCCGCCAGCCCGAGCAGGATGAGGAAGATGAAGTGGCTGCCGTGCATGGCGAAAGCTCCTACCAGACGAGGAAGCGGTTGGAAACCGCGAGGACCGTCCGGCAACGTCGCTTGGACTTTAGGCCAAAGAATCGCAGGGCCGCTGGGCTGAAGCCCGAGCTGCTTTGAGCCTACTCCCGCAGGCTCACGGCGAGCTGGGTCTTGAGGCGGTCTTTGAGTTTCGCGTGGGCGGTGTTCACCTCGTCGGCGGTGAGGGTGCGCTCGGGGCTGCGGTAGGTCAGGGAATAGGCGAGCGACTTTTTGTCGGCGGGGATTTTTGCGCCGGTCGCGTCGGTGAAGACGTCGAACAGCTCGACGCCCGCGAGCAGCGGTTCGCTGGCCTTTTGCAGCACGGACTCGATCTCCGCGTGCGCGAGGGTGAGCGGGGCGAGGAGCGCGATGTCGCGCGCGGTCGCGGGGAAACGCGCGATTTCGCGGTAGCGCCCGGCGGAGGACGCGGCGGGCAGCGCGCCGAGGTCGATCTCGGCGAAAAGCACGGGCGCGGTGGCGTCGAGGGCGCGGGCGTCTTTCGGCCAGAGCTGGCCGGCGAAGCCGACGGGCCGGCCACCGACGTGGACGGCGAGGGCGAGCGCGAGCGCGGGGTTCGCGTCGGGCGCGAAGGTGGTGTCCGCGCCGAGCACGGCGGCGACGATGCCTTTGAGATGAAAGAGGTCGGCCTCCGCGCCTTCGCCGCCGCGCCACGAGCGCTCGGTGAGCGGTCCGCTGAGGACGAGCGCGAGGTGGGTGGTTTCTTCGTTGTAGCCGGGGTCACTGACCCCGGCTACAGCCGCCGAGAAGACGCGGCCGATTTCAAACAGCCGCACGGTTTTCGCGCCGATGCGCGCGTTGCCGCCGAGCGCCTGGAGCAGGCCGGGCAGCAGGCCGGGGCGGAGGATGGCCTGCTCGTCGTTCATCGGGTTTTTCACGCGACGCAGGTTTTCCACATCCGTGCGAGTCAGCGCGAGGCCGGGCGTTTTTTCGCCGATGAGCGTGAGGGTGCGGGCTTCGGCGAAGCCGTGCGCGGTGAGCGCGCGGCGCAGCGTCATCGCGCGGTCGTAGGCGCGGTCGGTGTCGCTCGCCGGGGCAAACTCCGCCTGCACGCGCGCGGGGATGGCGTCGAGCCCGATGACGCGGGCGATTTCCTCGATCAGGTCCACCTCGCGCGTGAGGTCCGGGCGGAAGGACGGCACCTCCCAGCCCGCGTCCGTCTTCGCGAGCCCGAAGCCGGTCAGGATCGAGTCGATCTCCGAGCCTGGCACTTCCACCCCGAGCAGTGCGGCCACGCGCTCCGGGCGCAGCGTCACAGTGTGGGTGAAAACGGGCTCGTCCGTGTCGCTCATGGTCTGCGCCGGGTCGAAGCCGAGCGGCGTGTCGCCTTCCATGCCGAGGCCCAGCTCGCCGCGCGTGCCGCCCGCGAGTTCGGCGATGAGGGCCGCTGCGCGCTGCGAGGCGCGGAGCACGCCCGCGAGGTCCACGCCACGCTCGAAGCGGTAACTCGAATCGCTCGCCAGCCCGAGCTGGCGCGAGGTGCGGCGGATGTTCGCCGGCGCGAAGTGCGCGCTCTCCAAAATGATGTTGCGCGTCGTTGCCGTCACGCCCGAAGCCGCGCCGCCCATCACGCCCGCGAGCGCCAGCGCGCGGCTGGCATCGGCGATGACGAGATGCTGCGGGCCGAGCTGGTAGGTCTTCCCGTCGAGCGCGGGAAACTCTTCGCCCTCCCGCGCGGCGCGCACGCGGATCGCGCCGTCGAGCTGGTCCGCGTCGAACGCGTGCAGCGGCTGCCCACTTTCCAGCATCACGAAATTGGTGATGTCCACGATGTTGTTGATCGCCCGCAGGCCCACCGCCTCCAGCTTGCGCCGCAGCCACTCCGGGCTCGGCCCCACTTGCACGCCGTCGATTTCCAGCGCGCTGTAAAAACGGCACGGCCCGCCGCTCACGTCGATCGCCTCCGACGCGAAACTCTCCCGCTCCACCTCCACGCGCGGACGCCGCAACGCCTGCCCCGTGAGCACCGCGATCTCCCGCGCGATGCCGATGTGGCTGAGCAAGTCCGCGCGGTTCGGCGTGATCTCCAGATCGAGCACCGTGTCGCCGGGAAACAGCTCCGCCAAGGGCGCGCCGACCTGTGCGTCTGCCGGCAGAATGAGCAGCCCGTCCGCGCCCTTCGGCAGGCCGAGTTCGTCCGCGCTGCACAGCATCCCCTGACTCTCCACGCCGCGCAGTTTGCCGACCTTGATTTTGAAATCCGGCCCGAGCACCGCGCCCGGCAGCGCCAGCGGCACCTTGTCGCCCACCGCGTAATTTTTCGCCCCGCACACGATCTGCCGCGCCGCGCCCGAGCCGTCATCCACCTGGCACACGCTCAGCCGGTCCGCGTTCGGATGCTGCACGCTCTCGCGAATCTGCGCCACGACCACCTGGGCAATCGCCACGCCCGTCGTCTCCACGCCCTCCACCTCCACGCCCGCGAGTGTAAGCAGATCGACCAGTGCAGGCACGGTCGGCGGCAGATCGACGAGTTCGCGGAGCCAGTTGAGAGAGACTTTCATAGGCGGAAAAAATGGGCCGCTACCAAAGACGCGGGCGGCCCTCCGGGCAAGCCTTTGCTCGACAGCCTTTGATCGCCCGCAACCGGCGCACATTTTCCGAAACCTCGCGGCGGCCCGGGAGTTCATAGCCGCATGATGCTCCGCACATTCCTTATCCTCGCTGCTGCCACCTGCATCGCCGCCATTTCCGGACGCGCGGCCGACTTCGACTCCGCAGGAGTCCGGATCCACTACCAAGTCGAGGGACGCGGCGAACCGGTCATCCTCATCCACGGCCTGCACGCGAGCGCGCAGATGAATTGGGGTGCGCCCGGCATCATCGCCGACCTCGCGAAAAGCTACCGCGTCATCGCGCTCGATTGCCGCGGGCATGGGCAGTCCGACAAACCGGCCGCCGAGGGCGCGTATGGCGTGCAGATGGTGGAGGACGTCGTGCGGCTCATGGATCACCTCAAGCTCCACTCCGCGCACGTCGTCGGCTACTCGATGGGCGGCATGATCGCGCTGAAGCTCGCCGTTTTGCACCCGGACCGCGTGCGCTCGACCACGCTCGGCGGCATGGGCTGGCTGGAGGAGGGGAGCCGCCTGCAGGATTTCTGGGCCGGGAGCGGTGAGCGCGGAGGAAACCCGGCGCTCATGCACGGCTTCGCGGAGTTTGCCACCACGGCGGCGCAGGTAAAAGCGATCCGCACCCCGATTAGCGTCATCATCGGCGAGCGCGACCCGTGCCGCCGACTCTACGTGGCACCGCTGCTCAAGCTGCGTCCGGAAATCCCCGAGCACGTCATCGCCGGAGCCGGGCACCTCGGCTGCGTTGGGGAGCCGGAATTCAAAACCGCGCTCCACGCCGGGCTCGCCCGCGCTGAAGGTCGTGGAGTCCGCCCGACCAAGCCCGCGGAGCGTCCCGGTCTCTTGCGCGGCGCGCTCCAGCGCCGCTGAGCGACGGAGGAACGTGCGCTGCGTCTGGCGCGGATGGAGTGAAAAATTCGCCCGGTAAATTCCGGACAGATCAGCGGAGGCACCGTGGACGTCCTACTGCGTCACTTTCAGTCGGATCATCCGCTTCCCGGTTGATCCGGTGTCGGCCCCAGCGGCGTTGTCGGTGAGGGTGACGGTTTCGGTGCCGTTGCCGTGGTTGATGACGGATTCCGTCACACCTGTCGTGCTCCAGGGCTGGTTGAGTTCGGAACACACTTCCCCCAGATAGGTCACTGCCGGGCTCGGCTGATTGGGATGACCGGGTGCCGGGCGCGTATAGACGAGTTGATTGCGACCGGCGACATTCACGCTGTGCGTGACGGGGGCGGGGGTAAAGGTCGTCGGGTTGGTGTTGAGGGTATATTCCTGAAAGTTGGTGAGGCCGTCGCGGTCATCGTCCGCCGACGGTGCGCTGATGCCGTGCGCCGATTGGTAGGCGGAGTAAGTCCAGGCGAGTTTGATGGCGATGTCGTTGCCGCCGACAAAGGAATTGGTATCGGCTTCCGCCTGATAGGTGATGCGATAGGTCTGTGAGTTGAGCGCCAAGGTCTGGCCTTCGGGCAGGCCTGCGAAGATGCCGCTGACCGGGGTGCTGTCGTCGGTGGATTTCACGAGGAAAAACAGGTCGCTCGACGCTGCGGTATAACCGGTGAAAAGACTCAGTGCGGCGGTGCCCCCTCCCAAGGTTACCGTATTGGTCAGGACCAGTCGGTCATAGCTGGCGTTACTGGCAATGTCGGCAACCACGGTCCCACCGTTGAAAGTGATGCCGCCAAGACTCAGCGTGCCAAACGCGCCGAGGCTGAGCCCCGGATTCACCGTGCCGCCGGTGACGGTGACCGTGCCGGTGGTCGACCCAGTGCCGGCCAGGGTCGCGCCAGTCGAGACCGCGATGGGGCCGGAGCCGGTCGCCGAGCCGGTCGGATTGGTCAGGAGCAGCCGTCCGGTCGAAACGGTGGTCGTGCCGCCGTAGATGTTGGCCGCCGCGAGCGTCACGGTGGCGCCGCCAGTCTTCGTCAAACCTCCCGGTCCGCTGATGATGCTGTTGATGCTGATGTCTTGTGTCGCCCCGCCCACGGTAAACAGGCCGCCAGCCACGATGCCACCGGTTCCGACGGTCAACTGGCCGGTTCCGGCATTGAGCAGTTGCCCGCCGCCGGCGGCGACGGTGAAGCCACGGGTGTAAGTCGCGATCCCGCCGGTGTAGGAGAGCGTCCCTTCGCTGCCTGCTCCACCGAGCGCGACCGCGCTCGTGGCGTTCCCCAAGTGGCTGTTGCCACCGCTGACCACCACGCTGCCGACACTGAGGATCCCGCCGCTGATGGATGTCGTCCCAGTGAAGGTGTTGTTGCCCGAAAGGGTTAGCGTGCCGGAGCCGAATTTCGTCAAACCGCCCGACCCGCTGGCGAGGAGATGGGCCGCGACAATCGCGTTGCCGCTGCTGTTACTTGCGGCATAAGACGTCCCGGAGAGGCTTCCGTTGTGAATGGTATTCCCGCTGGCCGCCGCCCCGGTAATGCTCACCGGGCCGGTCGTTTGCGTTGTCGTTCCAAGATTTAGCGCACCTCCACCGAGCGTGAGCGGATTCGTGGTCGCACCCAGCCGGCTGGAGGCACCGCTAAGGGTCACTGTCCCTTCATTGACGCTGAGTCCTCCGGTGTAGCTGTTGGTCGTGCTGGAAATTGTCCAGTTCCCCGTGCCAATTTTAACGACCGACCCACCCGCTCCCGAGATCGTGCCGGAGAAAGTCGCGCTGGTGTTGTTATTGCCGAGCGTGAGCATCGCGGTGCCGAGCGTTACATTGCCTGCACCGGCCAATGACCCGATGGAATTGTTGAATCCGTTCAAAGCCAAAGTTTTGGCGCTCGAGATCGCATAGGCCGAATTCTGTGAAAGGGCGGTCGTCGAACCGGCTTGCATCGTCCCACTGGCAATCGTCGTGGCTCCACTGTGAGTATTGACGCCGGAAATTGTCCAAGTGCTGGAACCGCTGGTCAGGGTAATGGCGACCTTCGCGCCTCCCGCTCCATCTATCATGTTGCCGCTGAAAGTTCGGGCGGTGCCCACTTTGAAAAGGGCGGTGCCCGTCGTTCCGGCGGCACTGTTGGTAATGGTCCCGCTCCCATCGATGACCGGGGCGCTGTGGCTTTGGTCGGCGACAGGGTTCTGGCCGTTCAGGTCGAACGTCCCGCCCGACATGTGGAAGGTGCCGCCATCATAAAAAATCAACCCGACTTGGGTGTTACCGAGTTTGAGCGTGGCCCCGGGCAGGACGTCACTGACCGTATTGGTGGTGGACCAATTGACTGGATTGCTGGACGTACCACTCAGGACGAGAGTGCCGCCGTCAACCCGAACCCCTCCGGAGTCCTGGTTGTTATTGGCGAGGACCAAAGTTCCCGCGCCGCTTTTGATCAGGCTGTTGTAATTCCCACTGGCCCGCGTGGCCGTGAAGGTGCCGGTGGCATGGGTGACACTGACCAGATAACTCGATCCGCCGGCGGCGCTGAGATTGTAGGTTCCCGCGGCTCCGCTGCCGGTGTATTCGAGCGTTCCGCCGCCCAGCACGATTCCTCCCGTGGCGGACATGCTGGTCGCGTTGCCGAAGCGCAAGGTGCCGCCATTGATGGTGGTTCCTCCGGTGTAGGTATTGGTGCCGGAGAGAGTCAGGGTTCCGCTATTGCTTTTGATCAGTGCGCCGCTGCCGCCGATCCCGCCGCTGCCGGTGAAAGTGTAGTCCTTGGTCGAGCTAACGGTCGCGCTGGTCGGTGTCATGGTGCCGTTCACCGTGACGGTGATGGGCGATGTCCCGCTGGCGGTATCGTCGAAGACGACCAGATCACCGTTCTGATAGTTGACCGCGGTGCCTCCGGTGTTCTTCCAGTTAGTGGTGGTATTAATGTCCCACAGGCCGTCACCGACGCCCCATAGGATGGTGGTGGGTGGAGGCGGGATGGCCACGTAGTAGGCTTCGAATTCGGCAATGCCCGGCGTGCCGCTCGTGGTCGAGGTGATGAGCAACCGCACTTTGGTCGTGGTGCGACTGACGATGGGGGCGATGAAGTTTGCGCCCAGGGTGCGTCCGTTGAAGCAACCCATCCAGGTTGAAGTCGCGCTGTCCCAGTATTGGATGGTGTAGCGGTTGATCGACGAACCTGCTTCCTCCCGGAGGCGGAATTCGTTGACCAGCGTGGGGCTGGGAAAAGTGAGTTCCATCCACTCATTTAGGGACGACGACGGACGCCAGGCGGTTGCGGTATTGCCATCCTGGCCTCTGGTCGCCTCGAAAGCACTCTGTTGTGAAGACGCGGCAACCGTCGCCGAGAGAGCCAGGTTGGTTCCGCTTCCGGCATCGCTGAGGTTTCTGGTCAGGCAGTTGGTGAAAGTCAGGCCGGTGTTGTTGTTCGCGCGGGTTTCGTTGGTGCTGAGATAAAACCGGGAGGCGGCGAACGTGGCCACCGCGGTGCCAGGGGACGCGTTAAAGATCTCCGTCTTCGGATACTGGCCGTAAGGACAGTCGTAAGCCTTGCCATTCCAGACACAGTCGGTGAACAGATTGCCGATGTTGCTCGGGCTGGCATTGCTGCCTTTGAAGAACATGAAGCCTGGCCCAGCGGTGTCGTGAAACAGGCAGCGGATGAAGGTCATGTTCGAGTTGTTGCCCTCGAGGTCAAAAGCCTCGCCGTCAAAGCTGCCACCACCGCGGGAGACAAATCCCCATTCGCTGTCCGTGAAGGTAAAGTCTTTTAGACGGTACATCATCGCGCCAGCCACGCCATTGAACGAGACGAAGTTATTCAGCCGGCCAATGTCGTGGGTCACGCAATTTGTCACCTGCCCCCCGGAGACGCCGCGCAAACCAAGCTGCCACTGGTAGCCCTCTTCAAACAGGCAGCCGAGGATGTTCAGGTTGGCGAAGTTCCAGATGTTGTCCGCGAAGTAGTTGAAATTGTCCGGGCTATTGGTCCAGATGCCGGAGGCGAGTCGGCGGAACGTGCAGTTCTTCACCGTAATGTCGGAGAGCACGACATTGTTGGCGGTCTCGTGTGAAAACAGGGAGATCCCGAGCCCGATTTTCCGCGTGGGATAGTCCTCGTAGTGCTGGTAGTGCAGTGAATCGTGAAAGTAACAGTCCTCGATCCAGAGATAGTTCCGATTCGGTGAGCCCACCGGGTATTCCGCATAGATGCCGCTCATGCAGCGGTAAAACTCGATCCCGACGATCTTGTAGCCAGCTTGGTCGATGAGGTGGATGCCGTTTCGGTCCTGGGTGTAATCCAACCGGTCGATCAGTGGTTTGTTGCCCGCGCCATAAGCGCCGATGGAAATCGGGTGGCCCGCCGTGCCGCTGCCTTTGGGCTGAAGTTCCTCGCTCCAGGTGTCGCCGGCTTTCAGCAGAATGGAGTCGCCGGCGCTGAGCGTGACCGTCGAAGCCTTCGTCAGCGTCTGCCACGGGGCGGCGCTGGACAGCCCGCTGTTGCTGTCACTGCCGGTCGATTGGCTCACGTAGTAGATCGCCGCTGCGGCGTCGGTCGCAAATACGGACAGCGCGAAGATGAGGATGGCGTAGAGCCGTAAGAAAGTGCGGGAAGCGAGGTGATGCTGCATCTGTCGGAAGGGCGTGGATTTGTCGGGAATTCGAGAGCGCATATTTACCCGAAAAGCCCGAATTGCCAACTGGCGGCGAGGCGGGGCAGAGTCCTCGCGATGAATCCGCCCTCAAGTTTTGATCCCGACCTGCTGCCGCTGCTCCGCTGTCCCGAGACCCGGCAGACGCTGGCGCTCGCGCCGGTTGCGGTGCTGGCGAAAGTGGACCGTGATCGCGGGGCGGGGAGGCTGGTGAATCGGGCGGGAAAAGCGGTGACGGAGCCGGTCGCCGAAGGGCTGCTCCGAGCGGATGGCACGGTGCTTTATCCAATCAGCGACGGCATCCCGTTGCTCACGCCGGACGATGCGGTGATAGTCCCGCAACCATGAGCAAAACCATCGACTGGACGGCCATCCGCGCCGATTTCCCGATCCTCGACCAGGAGGTGCGGGGGAAACCGCTGATCTATTTCGACAATGCCGCCAGCTCGCAGAAGCCGCGCGCCGTGATCGACGCCGTCTCGCGTTACTACGAGCGGGACAACGCCAACGTGCATCGCGGGCTGCACGAGTTGAGTTCGCGCGCCACGGATGCCTACGAAGGCGCGCGCACCAAGGTGGCCGCCTATCTGGGCGCGGCCAGCGCGGAGGAGATCGTCTTCACGCGCGGCACGACGGAGGGGATCAATCTCGTGGCGCAGACCTGGGGCGCGAAGTTTGTCCGCGAAGGCGATGTCATCCTGCTCACGGAAATGGAGCACCACAGCAATCTCGTGCCGTGGCAGATGCTCGCCGAGCGCACCGGCGCGCGGTTGCGCTTTGTGCCCGTGACGGAGGACGGCACGCTGGCGCTGGAGCGGCTCGGCGAGTGGCTCACGCCGGAGGTGAAAATCTTCGCTTTCACCCACATCTCGAACTCGCTCGGCACGATCAATCCCGTCGCGGATCTCTGCCGGGCGGCCCGCGCGGTCGGCGCGGTGACGCTCATCGACGCGGCGCAGAGCGCGGGGCATCTGCCCGTGGATGTGCGCGAGATGGGCTGCGACTTCCTCGTTTTTTCCGGCCACAAAATGTGCGCGCCGACCGGGATCGGCGCGCTCTACGGGCGGGCGGAGCTACTCGACGCCATGCCGCCCTGGCACGGCGGCGGGGAGATGATCGTGAGCGTGAGCTACGAGCGGAGCACGTATAAGAAAGCGCCCTACAAGTTCGAGGCCGGCACACCGAACATCGGCGGCGCGGTCGGGCTCGGTGCGGCGGTGGATTACCTCGAAGCCATCGGGCGCGCGGCCATCTTCGAGCACGACCTCGCGCTCGCGCAGCACGCCCTGGCGGGCCTCAGCGCGCTGCCGGGGGTCCACGTGCAAGGACCGCGCGACCGGCGCGGCGGGCTGGTCGGTTTCACCATGGACGCCGCGCATCCGCACGACCTCACGACCTATGCCGACCAGCACGGCCTCGCCTTGCGCGGCGGGCATCACTGCAATCAGCCGCTCATGAAAAAACTCCGCCTGCCGGGGACGACCCGCGCCAGTTTCTATTTCTATAACACCACGGCCGAGGTGGACCGGATGCTCACCATCCTCGCCGACGCCGTCCGCTTTTTCGCATGAACACAGAACTCGATGAACTCTACCAGTCGGTGATCCTCGATCACTCGAAGCGCCCGCGGAATTTCGGCGAAATCGCCGACGGCGCGGTGCAGGTCCACGGCGACAATCCGTCGTGCGGCGATGAGATCGATCTGTCGGTGAAATTCGCCGCAGATGGCGCGGTCGAGGACGTGAAATTCAAAGGGTTGGGCTGCGCGATCAGCCAGGCATCGGCGTCGCTGATGACGATGAAGCTCAAAGGCAAGAGCGCCGCGGAAGCGCGCGAGATGCTGCGGGCGTTTCACGATCTCGTGACGAGCGAGGTCGCCGACCCGCCGCGGCTGCTCGGCGATCTGCGGCTGCTCGCGGGGGTGCGGAAATTCCCGCAACGGGTGAAGTGCGCGATGCTCGGCTGGCGGGCGTTTGAGCAGGCGCTGGAGCAGAAGGCGGGTGGAACGGTTTCGACGGAAGAGGCGTGAACTGTCCCGCCGGAAGTGTTACCCGCGCTCACTCCGCTGGCGCTGCGCGGTGGTGAGCGGGGGAAAGGCGCTGGCGGTGGGGGAGGTCGTGATCTCAATGTGGCGCGCGGCGGCGGTTTGGAGTTCGCGCCACCGCGCGAGTTCGTGATCCGGTGCCCAGATGATGTGGCGGAGGAGGCTGCGCCATTCGATGACGGCGCGCTCGATGTCGCCGGCGCGGAGGTTGTCGGTCAGTAGTTTCGCGCGCGGCGTGTCGTGCTCGGTGATCTCGCGGACGACTTCGCTCGCGCCCGCGCCGTAGTCGAGCGGCACGCCCATCGTGAGATAGCCGGGCCAGTCGGCGCGGTCGAAAGTGCGCTGGCAGAGCGCGCCGAGGCGTCCGCCGAAAACGGGGTCGTCGCCGGCAAAGCGCGGACCGGCGCGGAGATTGGCGAGGTCGAAGATGAGGTCGCCGATCGGGTAGGCGGCGTCCTCCAGCGCGGCGGCGATCGCGAGACCTTCGCCGTGGTGGAAGAAGCTGAAGATGATCCCGCGCGGCGTGGGCGTGCCGTCGGCGGCGATGAGGCCGAGCTGCCGCCAGGCAAACGCGGGGCTGGCGGTGATCTCGGTGCGCTCGCAGAAGGCGGCGAGTTCCGGGCAGGTGCGGCACGGCACGGGCAGCTCGCGGCGTTCGGGTGGGGCCAGGAGCGCGGCGCCGTGGCGGTCGCGGATAACGGTGGTTTCGAGGTGGGAGAAATCGAGGCGCGCGAAGAGTTGCGCGCCGCGGGTGATGACGCCGAGGAGCCGCGGTTCGGCGAGCGGGGCGCTCGCCGGACGGTCGCGGACGGGGGCGTCCGCGCCACGCGGCGGGGCGGCGCAAGTTTGCGCGAGCAGGGCGGGAAGCCGGGCCAGCACTTGCGTCTGGAGCGCGTCGGCGGCGAGGCGCGGGGTTTTCAAAAGGCGGCGCAGCCAAGGCGCGAGGCTGAGCTGGCCGTCGGGGCGACTGGTGCCGATGGGCACCTCGCGTCCGTAGCGCCTGTCGTTCGCGGATTCGAGTTTGCAGAGGTTGCCGTGGCCAAGGCCGTCGAGCGTGAGGGCGAGCGACAGCGCGGGACGCCAGCGGTTGTTTTCCAGTACGAGGGTGTCGCCGAGCGGGGCGGTCGTCGGCTCGCCGCGCGGCTCCCATTGGCCGCGGGAGTTGAGCATTTCCACCACGCCACGGCGGGCAAAACGGGCGCGCTCCATGTCGATGCCCAGGCCGCAGGGCATCGCGCCGGTGGCCCGCGCGTGCTCGATGCCGAGCGGAATCGGCTGCGCCGTGAAGAGCCGCTGATTGAGTGTGCGCGCGGCGTCGAACGGCTCCTCGCCGCGCTGCGCCGCGGCGTGCATGACCGCGAGCAGCGTGGGCCAGTCCACTTGCGCGGGCCGCCGGAGCACGCGCGGGCGGGCGTCGTGCAGCCGCGGCGGGCGCGAGCTGATGAGCGCGTAGCCGATTTCATCCAGCCCGCGACGGCCCGCGCGGCCAAACATTTGCAGCAGTTCATCCGGCGCGACCTGCTGCTCAAAATTCCCCACCATGTAGCGCGTGTCCGTCACGACCACGCTGCGCATGGAAAAGTTGATCCCCGCCGCCAGCCCCATCGTCGCGACGACCGCGCGGAGCTGCCCGGCTTTGGCGAGCGGCTCGATCAAACCCGCGCGCTGCGCGTAGCTCAGGCCGCTGTGGTGATAGGCCACGCGCGCCGCGAGCAGCTTCGCCAGCCGCGGCCCGGCGAGTTGCTGCTGTTCGAGCGTCAGCGTGAGCGGTGCATCGGCGGGCAGCGCTGCGGCGAGGTCGCGCGCGAGTTCCTCGGCGGCGCGGCGGCGCGGGGCGAAAAGGAGGATCGGTCCGAGATCGGCTCGCAGCGCATTCGTGATCAGCCGCGGCCACCAACCGCGCACGTTGTGCGGCGCTTTGTTCGGCAGCGCCTCGAGGTCCACCTCCTCCAGCGGCACCGGACGTTCGCCGTGCGTCACGAGCACCGCAGCGCGCCCGATGCGCCGCAGCCACGCCACGATCTCCTGCGGATTCGCCACGCTCCCGCTGAGCAGCAGGAGTTGCGTCTCCGGCGGCGCGAGCGCGAGCGAAAGCTCATAGGTCACGCCGCGCAGCGCGTCCGCGATCATCTGATATTCATCCACCACGAGCAGCCGCGGCCCCGTGCGCTGGAGGAATTTCCCCTTCTGCGTTTCGAGCGTCGCCACCACGATCTTCGCGTCCAGATTGAACACGAGATCGCCCGTCGCCAGCCCCACCTCCCAGCCGCGCGCCTGCCACTCCGCGAGCTTGTCATTGGCCAGCGCGCGCGTCGGCACGGTGAAAATCGCCTGGCCCTTCAGCTCCGGCACGAACAGCTCGAAGACATAGGTTTTCCCCGCCCCGGTCGGCGCATGGACCACGACGTCCTGCCCCCGCCGGAGCGCCTGCACGGCGTCCTGCTGCCAGAGATCGGGAATGGTGAGGCTGAACATCGGGCGCGATGCATAACCTGTCCCGCGTGACCGGGCGAGCCGCGACCATCGCCCTTCCCGGCGGACGCCAATTCGCGATTGTCCTCAGCGTGCGGGCGGGGAAAATGGCGGCACTCACATGGGCATCATCGGCGGCATTCTTATCGTCCTTTTCCTTGGGAATTTCCTGTGGTGGTGGCGCGCGGATCGCGTGCTCCGGCGGCTGCGCGGCAGCCTGCTGTGGCGGGTGGCACTCGGCGCTTTCATGGCGGCGCAGGCGGTCGGGCTCGGGCTGGTGCTGCTCGACCGCCGCTTCGATCTCGACCTCGACCACGTGCTCGCCGGCCCGTGGCTCACGGGCATCTACCTTTGGCACTGCCTGCTGCTGTTTCCGATGCTGTTGCTTTGGCTGCCATACGCCCTCGCCCGCGGCATCGTCCGCGCGGTGCGCCGGCTTTTGCTGAAACGGGATGCGGCACCCGCCGTCAGCGGTCCGCATCCGCTCACGCGGCGCGACTTCGCGCGGCTGCTCGGCACCGCGCTGCCCGCGCTCACCACGGTCGGCGCAGCGGCCATCGCGCTGTGGCAGATCGAACGTTTCCGCATCCGCCGCCTGACCGTCGAACTCCCGGCCCTGCCCGCCGAACTCGACGGCCTGACCATCGCGCACGTCACCGATTTACACGTCGGCCAGTTCACCCGCGGCGCGGTGCTCGACCGCATCGTCGCGGCGACCAATGACCTCGGCGCCGACCTCGTCCTTTTCACCGGCGACCTCATCAACTTCGCCCTCAGCGATCTCGACGCCGGCATCGCCGTGCTCCGCCGGTTGCGCGGCGCGCAGGGCGTCTTTCTCTGCGAGGGAAACCACGACCTCTTTGCCGATGCGGACGCTTTCCGCCGCCGCACGAAAGCCGCCGGGCTGAACCTGCTCGTCAACGAGACCGCGAACCTCACCATCCGTGGCCGCGCCGTACAAATTCTCGGGCTTCGCTGGGGAGCCGCGGGGCATCACGCGCACGATCCCGCGAGTCGGGGCGACGCCGCCATCGAGGGCTCCATGCGCGGCCTCCTGACGCAGCTTCAGCCCGGCGTTTTCCCGATCCTCCTCGCGCATCATCCGCACGCCTTCGACTTCGCGGAAAACATCGCGCTGACCTTCGCCGGCCACACCCACGGTGGCCAGCTGATGGTCACGCAGAACCTCGGCTTCGGTCCGATGCTTTACCGCTACTGGTCCGGCCTCTACCGGCTCGGGCAGCGCGTGCTCATCGTCTCGAACGGCACCGGCAACTGGTTCCCGCTGCGCACCCGCGCGCCCGCTGAAATCATCCACCTCACGCTGCGGCGCGGGTAGCCGCGGATTTTCCCCGCGATTTCGCTGTTCGGCTGCTGCGTTTTGCCGATTAGAAACGCGCATGTCTTTCCCGTCATCCGAACCACCCCGCCAATTTGCCAGCGACAACTGGGCCGGCATCTGCCCGGAAGCGTGGGCGGCGCTGGCGGAGGCCAATGCGGGCCACGCGCCGAGCTACGGCGCGGATGCGTGGACGGCAGAGGCGGTGCGGCTGATCCGCGAAATTTTCGAGACGGACTGCGAGGTGCATTTCGTTTTCAACGGCACGTCGGCGAACTCCCTCGCGGTGGCCGCGATGTGCGCGCCCTATGAGAGCGCGCTCTGCCACGGGCATGCGCATCTGGTGAGCGATGAGTGCGGCGCGCCCGGATTTTTCGCGCATGGCACCACGCTCCGCCCGGTCGGCGGAGCGTGGGGAAAGCTCCAGCCGGAAGAGACGCGGGCAGCGGCTTTGCGGCGGAGGGATGTCCACCATCCGAAACCCGGCGCGCTCAGCCTCACGCAATCGACGGAACTCGGCACCGTTTACGCGCCGGAGGAAATCGCGGCACTGGCCGGGGTGGCACGGGAGCTGGATTTGTGGATGCACATGGATGGTGCGCGCTTGGCCAATGCGGTGGCCGGCCTCGGCGTCGCGCCAAAGCAGATCACGTGGGAGGCGGGCGTGGACGTGCTTTCGCTCGGCGGCACGAAAAACGGGATGCCGTTTGGCGAGGCACTGGTTTTTTTCGACCGGGAACTCGCGCGCGACTTCGCCTTTCGCCGCAAGCAAAGCGGCCAGCTCGCGTCCAAGATGCGCTTCCTCGCCGCGCCGTGGGTCGGCGTGCTGCGCGATGGCTCCTGGCTGCGTCACGCCGCGCGCGCCAATGCCCGCGCGGCGCAGCTTGAGCGCGGCCTGCGAGCGGTCCCCGGCGTGGCGGTGCGGTATGCGCGTGAGGCCAATGCGGTCTTCGCCACAATGCCGCCCGCGATGCTCGACGGCCTGCGGGCGCGCGGCTGGCAATTCTACACGGATGTCGGCCCCGACGGCGCGGCGCGGCTGATGTGCTCGTGGGATACGACGGAGGAAGACGTGACCGCTTTCCTTCGGGACGCGGCGGCAGTGTAGCGCAAGCCTCCGGCTTGCCGTATCGCAGTGCGTCCCGCCTGCCCGCGCGTGGCAAGCGGGACGCATGCAATACGGCAGGCGAGACGCCTGCGCTACGTTGCGGCAGCGCTGGCGCAATAGGCGCACCTGGGGGACAGTGCGGCGGAGCCCAAACTGATGCACCCCGAACCTCGCAAACTTGCCCGCGTGCTCTTCGACGAAGCGCACAGCGAAAGCTGGACCGTCTCCGCCGAACGCGCCCGCGAGATGCAGCCGGAAAACCCGGCCAACTCCTCGTATCAGCGGGCCGCCGATCTGCTCGCCGCGCGCGATTTCACGGTCGTTCGCAATCTCGCGGAACCGCTCGAAAGCCCGGTGCTCGCCGAGGCCGGAGTGCTCGTGCTGCTCCACCCGTGCGACCCGCGCTGGGAGCGCACCACGTCGTGCGGCTCGCCGTTGTTTTCACTCCGCGAGATCGCAGACATCCTCGCGTTTGTCCACGCGGGCGGCGGGCTGCTCGTGGTCACGGAGTACGAGCACGACAAATACGGCGACAATCTCAACGAGTTGCTCGCGCCCGCCGGGTTGCGGATTGAAAACGGCACGGCCATCGACCGCACAGCGTGCATTCATGAAAACGCGGAGTGGCTTTTCGGCGAAGCGGATGCCGCCACGACGCTCGCCCACGGCGTCGAGCACGCGTGCTTCTACCGCGCGAGCTGGGTCGCGGCGAGGGGACCGGAGGCGCAGCTCGCGTGGAGGACTTCGCCGCGCGCGTATCCGCCCGGCGCGGGCTTGATCGCCACCGCGTGCCTTGGCAAAGGGAGGATCGTGGTCGTCACGGATTCCGTGCTTTTCGGCGATGAGCGCATCGGGACCTACGGGCACGAGCAGCTTTGGCTGAACGTGATCCACTGGCTGGCCGCGCCGGCTTTTCAAAAGGACCACGCACCCGCGGCAGCGGCGCTGCCGGCGGCGTGGAGTGAGCTGCAAGCGGCGATCAACCAACTGCGCGCGCGGCAACTCCCCGACGGGAGCGTTCCCGCCGGGCATCACGCCGAGGTCGGGTCGCTGGTCGGCGAGGTGCTAGCCGCGTGTGCCGCGCTGCGTCCGCGCTTTCCGCATCAGGCGGAATATCTCGATCAGCTCCCGCATGATTTCCGCGCGTGGATGGCCGGCGGTTTCGCCCGCCCCGACTTCGGCGCAGCGCTCGCCGCGTTTCATCCCGAACGCGACCGCCACGATGCCCGCGAGCATCTCGTCGTCTTCCCGCTCTACACGCCGAACGCCGCACGCGACACGCGCTTCGAGGCGCTGCTCATGCGCACGCCGTGGCCGGACTGGCTCGCCGCACGCGAGCGCACCGCCTACCGCAACGCCAGGTTCGCGCCCGGCCACCTCGTCGCTTTCACCGATGGCTACGCCAGCGAGTGCGCCGTGCTTTTTCCCGAGACCGTCGCGCTCGCCGCGCATCCCTCGAACCACTTCGCCACCATCTTTTGCGACCGCGAAGCCCGCCGGCTCCAGTCCGCGGCCCGGCGCGCCGCGGAAGCCACCGGCCTCGCGCTCTTTCCCGAACTCGAGTGCTGGCTCGGCTCACGCGCGCTGATCGAAGACACCACGGCGCTCTGGGATCTCATCCACGACGCCTCGCACAGCCTCGGCGAGCTGCCGTTCGATCCGTTCATGATCCGCCAGCGCGCGCCGTTCTGGATGTACGGCATCGAGGAATTGCGCGTCGATTTGCGCAGCTTCGAGGAGGCCGCGCGTCTCGCGGCCGACGGCTTCCCGTTCGCCCGCTACGTCACGTGGGCCATCGTCCTCGACCGCATCTTCCGCTTTCCCCTGACCGGCCCGCGCGTGCGCAATTACGACGCCCTCGGCGGCCAGCTCCTCTTCGCGTATCTCCACCAGCACGACGCCATCGTGTGGCGCGACAACCGCCTCACGATCCACTGGGATGCTGTGGCCACCGGCATCCGCGGGCTGCGCGCGGAACTGACCGCGCTCTACAAATTCGGGGCCGATTGCTCAAAACTCACGTTCTGGCTCACCGCGCACAAACTCGTCTCCCGCTCCGTCCCGCCCAATGTCGCCTCCCACTGGCAGGCCGGCGCCCGCGAGATCAACGACGAGGGCGATTTGAAAAAGTGGATCGCGCTCGTGCATGACGACGAGTTTCCGCTGGGTAATTTCCACCTCAATTTGCAGCGGAAGATCGGGTAGGAGGCTGCGGCAAAACGCCGGCTCCTATTTCGCCACCGGCAGCTCGGCATAAACGATCGCGGAGCCGTGGAGGCTGTGGGCGGAGGCGAGCACTTTGCCCTCGCGGGAAATGATGGTGCTGAATCCGTAGCCGTACCACGCGGGGGGCTCGTCCACGCTCCAATTGGCCCCGATGAGATGGTGGCGGAAGGTTTTCACACGGTCGGGAAGCTCGTGATAGAACCACTCGGCGGGGTGTTCGTTGTGGGCCCACGCGATGGGGTAGAGGAGCGCCCAAAGATTTTTGTCCCGGTATTTTTCGACGGTGTTGTGGATATCGAAGCAGATGGCCAGGCCAACGCGCCCATACTCGGTGTCGAAAGTCTGCAGGCCGCGGTCGCCGGGTGTTGCCCAGGATTTTTCGGGGTGCGGCCAGGGGGCGATTTTGCGGTAGTGCAGGACCATCTTTCCGTGCGGGTCGGCGAGGCAGACGGTGTTGAAGTAGCGCGGTTTTTCCGCGTCGATGCCGCGGTCGATTTCGACGAACGGAATCGTGAGGTAGATGCCGAGTTCGCCCGCGAGTTTGCAAAAATGGCGGGTGGCGGTTCCGGGGACGGTCTCGGCGAAGGGCGCGGGGTCTTTGCCGGTGAATTCCTTTTCGAGCGGGCGGCCTTCCAGATGCCAGTTCGTCTTTCCATCCTGCGAGAGGTAGCCGGTGATGGCGGCCTCGGGGAGAACCACGATCTTCGCGCCGTGCGCGGCGGCGTCGCGGATGAGGGCGGTGAGTTTCGCGGTGTTGGCGGCGTTTTCGCCGAGCTGCGCGGAACATTGCACGGCGGCGACTTTGACGGTACGGGCGGCGGGCTCGGCGGCGGTCGCGGATGCGATTTGAAAAAGCAAAACCGCCGGCAAAAGCCGTCGCGCGAGTCGAGGGAGGGAGCACATGGTGCCCGTCCATAAGCGACGGATCTCCGGCGCGCAATCGTCTTGGCCGGCGCGGCGTTTGTGCTGGGCTAGCGCCGCGGTGGCGGGACGAGCACGGACTGCATGCCGGCGGCGTCGGCGGCGGCGATGCCGGTGGCGGTGTCCTCAAAGACGAGGCAGCGCGCGGGAGCGACGTTCAGGCGGAGGGCGGCTTCGAGAAAGGGATCGGGCGAAGGTTTGCCGCGCTGGTAATCCTCCGAGCAGACGATGGCGTCGAAGAGATCGGCAATGCCGAGCGCGCGGAGGGTGCTCAGGACGATGCGCCGGTGCCCGCCCGAGGCGACGGCGAGCGGTTTTACGCCGTGATATTTCCGCGCGAGCGCGACCACAGGCTCGATGGCGGCGATGTGGTGGCTCATGGAAAGGAAGAGCGATTCCTTGTGCTCGACGGTTTCGGCGACGGGCATGGTGAAGCCGTGGCGCTCGTTGAGGATCTCCACGATGCGCGCGGTGGGGACGCCGCCGAGTTCGTAAAACATGGCCTCGGAAAACTCCTCCGCGTGTTCGCCGAGCGCGGCCCGCCAGGCGCGAAAGTGCGTGGGCATGGTGTCGGCGAGGGTGCCGTCGCAGTCAAAGATGTAGGCGGCGAAGTCGCCGGGCGGGATGATGAGGGCTGGTGGGGATGGCGGTTCGTCGGACACGGCGGCGGAAACTGCGCGGTTTTCGCGTGGCTGCCAAGCGGGAAGAGGGGCAGGAGGTGACGAATGGGGAATGAGACCAGGGAGTGCGCCATTGTGGTGGCAAGGGGAGCGCCCGCGCCCTCGCGGGCTGTTTCCGGCGCCCTCGCCGGAAACCGTGCTGGCGCGTGCCTCGGGCTCGCCGCCCTCTGTCGAGCGCGGTGGTGGTGCGGGAGCGGGAGCACGGTCGTCGGCGAGGGCGCCGCCGCCAGCCCGCGATGGCGCAGGCGCTCCCCTGGAACGTTGGTCCGCCAAGGACACGCTGACGAATGACGAATGACGAATGACCGGGAAGTGCGCCATTGTGGTGGGGAAGAAGATCGACCGCGCCCTCGCGGGCTGTCGTCAGGTTCACCCTTTCGCCGCATCCGGGCACGAAAAAGCCGGAGCCTGCGAGAGGCTCCGGCTGGATATTTCGAGCGATGGAATCGCCCCGGATGGTTACTTGGCGGAATCGGTCTTCTCGCCGGACTTCTTCCAGCCAGCGATGCCGCCGGAGAAGTGCTTCACGTTGGTGTAGCCGAGTTCCTTGGCCTTGGTGGCCGCGGCGGCGTAGGCGCCGCATTTTTCGTTGCCGCAGTAGGCCACGACGAGCGCGCCTTTGTCGGCCGGGAGCTTGGCCGCGAGGTCGGCTTTGGCTGTGGAAAAGTCCACCGCACCGGGGATGTGGCCGGCCTTGTAGCTGTCGGCGCCGTTCACATCGATGAGGGCAACTTTTTTGTCCGCAATAGCCTGCTTTAAGTCGGCCAGCGAGATGTCCGGGAATTTATCCCCGGCTAGAGCGGCGAGTGAAGTGAGGGCCAATGCACAGATGAATGAGCTGAGTTTTTTCATAGGATTCTGACGGTAGGTTTCGCGTTTGACTCGTCAAGCGGACGCATCTTTTTCTTTTGCCCGCCCCCAGACCCGCTGGTAGCTAGACGCGCCTTTCGCCCCCACCAAAAAATCCATCTATGGCCGACATCAAATTCTACTGCCCGGACTGCGCGCAGAAAATCTCCGTGGATGCCGCCGCCGCCGGCATCCAGATTCAGTGCCCGAACTGCCGCGGCGCGCTCACGATCCCGACGGAAAGCCAGCCCGCCCCGCAGATTCCAGCGGCCTCGGCGGCTGCGAGCGGTGTGTCGGAGGAACTGACCCGGAAGCTGGCCACCGCGCTCGACGACGCGACGCGGTTGCGGGCGGAAGCCGAAAGCGTCAGGGCCGAGCTAAAGCGGCTCCGGGTGGAGGTCGCCTCAGCGGAGCCGGAGCTGCGGAGGCTCAAAGAGGATGAAGCGAATTTGCGACAGGATTTGGAAAAGGCGCGCGCGGGGCTGCGCGCGACGGAGCCGGAAATGCAGCGTCTCAAGGCCGAGGAGAAGCTCCTCAAGTCCGAGCTGGACGTGGCGCACGCCGACCTCGCGCAGGAACGGCAGCAGCGCGAGGTGCTGGCTCAGCGGGCGGGCGCGCTGACCGCGGAGCGCGATGCGCTGCGGGCGCACGAGCCGGAATTGCAGCGGCTCAAGGAGGAAGGCGTGCGCCTTCAGGTGGAGCTGGCAAAGGCGAGCGCGGAGCTGGCTGAGCGAGCTGGTGCTGCGGACGCCGCGGGCACGCAGCTCGGCGTGGCGGAGAAAGAGCTGGGCGATCTCCGCGTGCAGCTCGGCGCGCTGGCCGCGGAGCGCGATGCGCTGCGGGCGCACGAGCCGGAATTGCAGCGACTCAAGGAGGAAGGCGCGCGCTTTCAGACCGAGCTGGAAAAGGCGAATGTGGAGCTGGCGCAGGAACGCCAGGAGCGCGCGACGCTGGCGGAGCGGGCCGGGATCGCGGACGCCACCAGCGATCAACTCGGCGCGGCCGAGCAGGAGCTGGCGGACCTCCGGCGGCAGCTCGCCACGGTTTCCGCCGAGCGGGAGGGCTTCCGCATGGATCTGGGCCACGCCGAGCGCGAGGTGAAAATGGGGCGCGCGGAAATCGCCGAGGCGCAGGCCGCCGTGACTGCCGAGCGTGCCGAGACCGCGAAGCTGGTGGCGGCTGTGGCGGCGGCGGACCAGGCTCGGGAGCAGATGCAGCAGCAGTTGACCGCTTCCAGCGAAACGGCGGGCGAATTGGGAGCGCTGCAAAGCGAACTGGCCGCGCTGCAGGCCAGGCTGGAGGCGGTGACGAAGACTTCGGAAACCGCCAAGGCCGAGGCCGGGCAGGCGGCGCAGAATCTCGCCGAACTGCGGAAGACGCAGCAGGACATCGCCGAGGAACGCGATGAAGCCCGCAAGCGGCTCGCTGCGCAGGAGGAAGCCTTGCGCGCTGCCGTGCAGGCTGCCGAGACGGCCAAAAGCGAACTTGCGGAGGTGCAGAGGATCGCGACCGAAGCGGCTGCGGATGGCGAACGGACGCGGCCTGCCGAGGCCGCGACGAAGGAGTTGCAGACGCGCGTGGACACCCTGCTCAGCGATTTGCAAAGGCGTCAGCGCGAGGCCGGTGAAGCCGTCGCCGCCGTGGCCGCTGCCAAGGCCGCGGGCGCGGCTTTGCAGGGGCAACTGGCGGAAAAAAACGGCGCGCTGGAAGCCGCGCAAGCGGCCCTCGCGAAGGCCCATCAAGCGGTGCAGGATCAGGAAAAAGCGGTTCGCGCACGGACCGCCGAGCTGGAGAAAGCGCTGGCAGCCTCGGAGGAAAAGAACCGGGCCGTCACCGCCGACCGCGTTCAGCTTGCCGCCGACATGACCAAGCTCCACGCCGAACTCAAGGCCGTGACCACCCAGCTCCAGCAGGTCCACAGCGAGCGCGAGGCGCTGCAGGCCTCGCCCGATGCCGCCGCCGTTCTGCTCGAAAAAGAGCGCGCCCGGGTGCAGGCCATCGAGGCCGAGCGCGACGGTTTCAAAGCCGAACTCGAGGCCGTCACTGCCGGCCTCGCCCGGGTGAAGCAGCACGCCGAGACGCTGCAAAAGCGGCGCGATGAAATGCGCGATGAAATCGGCCGCCTGAAAGTGGCGCTTGGGCAGGCTCCGGAAGCCGTGCGCTGATTTTCCGCCGGGCGGAAAACGGTCCCGCTCACCCGATGAAAACCCCGCCGCTTTCGATCTTCTTTTTCCTCCTCGCGGCGCTCTTCGGCGCGCTCGGGCAGTTTCTCTACAAGTCCGGCGCAGAGCGCGCGACCGGCGGTGCGCTGAGCTACCTGCTCAATGCGCGCCTGCTCGGCGGCGTGGCGTGCTACGTGGCGGTGATGGTCCTCTTCGTCGCCGCTTTCAAGCGCGGCGGCGCGCTGACCACGCTCTATCCGGTCTATGCCACCACGTTCATCTTCGCCGCGTTCATCGCGCTGTGGGCCTACGGCACGCCGATCAAACCGGCGAACGTCGGCGGGATGGCGCTGCTCATCGCCGGCATGTATTTCCTCGGACGCTGACCCATGTCGACCGAACCCACCGGACGCCGCCCGCTGAAAACGCGCGAGTGGCCCTTTTTCAAAAACCTCGCCGCGGGGCTGGCGCGTGCCGGGGTGACGCCGAACGGCATTTCCGCGGCGAGCATCGTCTTCGGATGCGGTGCTGGCGCGGCGTTCGCGGCCACGGCGCATTGCGACGGCTGGGCGCTGCGCGCGTGCTGGTTCGCGGCGGCGCTCGGCATCCAACTCCGCCTGATCGCGAACCTCCTCGACGGCATGGTCGCGGTGGAAGGACGCAAAGGCGGACCGACCGGCGAGCTGTGGAATGAAGTGCCCGATCGCGTCTCGGACGCGGCGATCTTCATCGGCGCGGGCTATGCGTCGGGCAGTTCTCCGGTGCTCGGTTTCGCCGCGGCGCTCGTTGCGGTGTTTGTCGCCTACGTCCGCGCGCTCGGCGCGAGCGCCGGCGCGGGGCAGTGCTTCCTCGGCCCCCAGGCCAAGCCGCATCGGATGGCGCTGATGACCGTAGTCTGCGTCTTCAGCGCGATCTACCCGACTTACGCCACCGTCATCGGCGAGCGGCCGCTCCCCGCAGTCGTGGTCGCCCTTTGGATCGTCATCCTCGGCGGCCTCATCACGGCGTGGCGACGCCTGGCTTTCATCGCCGCCTTTCTGCGGAAAAAATCCCAACCATGATCTACGGCCTGCATCCCGTCAGCTTTTGGATCGCCGCCAGCGTCGCCGGCGTCCTCGCGATCACCCCGCTGCTTTTTCTTCTGCTCGACAAAGCCGGCAAGCTCACCCCGGCGCTGCGCGCCGATGTGTGGACGCGCTACAAATCCTGGCTCGTGCTCGCGCCGCTCATGGTCGTCCCGCTGCTCGTCGGGGGGCTGACGGCGATCCTCGGCGTCGGGCTGCTCGCCGCGCTGTGCTACCGCGAATTTGCGCGCACCACCGGACTCTTCCGGCAGCACCTCGTCAGCGCGACCGTCGCGCTCGGCGGGCTGCTCATCACCTTCGCCGTGGCCGACCATTGGTATGGCCTTTTCGTCGCGCTCGGCTCGCTCACCACCTCCGCCATTGTCATCTTCTCGCTCTTTGCCGATCAGCCCAAAGGCTACATCCAGCGGGTTGCGCTCGGCATCCTCGCGTTCGTCCTCTTCGGGCTCTGTCTCGGACACTTCTCTTACTTTGCCAATGATCGCCTCGGCGCCCCGATCCAGCTCGCGATCCTCGTCTGCATCTCGCTGAACGACATCTTCGCCTACTGCACCGGCAAAGCCTTTGGCCGCCGCAAACTTTCGCCCAATACCAGCCCGAACAAGACCATCGGCGGCGCGCTCGGGGCCCTCGTCCTCACCTCCGCGCTCTTTGCCACGCTGGCCCATTTCATTTTCAAAGGCACCGCCCTCGACCACCCCGCGCATCTCCTCACCCTCGGCGCGCTGCTCTCGCTCACCGGCCAATGGGGCGACCTCGTCATGTCCAGCATCAAGCGCGATCTCGGCATCAAGGACATGGCTGCCACCATCCCCGGCCACGGCGGCCTGCTCGACCGTTTCGACAGCCTCATCTTCGTCGGCCCCGCATTGTTTCACTACATCGGCTACTTCGTCGGCGTCGGGTGGGATCAGCCGGTGCGCGTCTTCAGCGGGCACTGACGGGGTTTGGTCAGGATGAAGGCCGCCGCGTCCCGCTCGCCGTGCGCGCCCCTCCACCCGTCATCTTGAGCGGAGCGGAGGCTTTGCGCAGCGCAGTCGAGCCGAGGCTTTGCGAG
>CAYQBV010000006.1:0-39963 GCA_964415705.1 uncultured Chthoniobacter sp.
GAGCCCGGCGTGGTCTGGTGCCACGCCGGGTGAGGGGCTAGGGGTGGAGAATTTTAAATTGATCCTCGCAGAACCTCCACCGCGAGGTCGATTTCCTCTTCGGTATTATCAGACCCCCTCACTCCCCGACGCCCGCCCCCGTTCTGACCGTTTCCGATGCGGCGGGCGCGAGAGCCAATTCTTGGCAGCCAAGGGTGGTTTGGATATTCATGCTCCCTCCTTGTGACGCATGACGCCATTATCGCCCCCATTTCCCCTGCCAATGTGGCGGAGGTTTTTTTCCATATCGCGGAAGAGTTTCCGGATCATGCCGCGATCCGGACGGGGCACGAGGTGATCGTCTATCAGCAATTGCAGGGCCGCGTGCGGGCGTGGTGGGGCGCGATGGTCAGGGAAGGCATTCAGTCCGGCACGCGGTTGGTGATTGCCCCCGGTGCCATAGAGGAAAGGTTGGCTCTGATGTTGGCCTGCCTGGCTCACGGGGTGTGGTTCGTGCTGCCGGACGCGACGTGGCCGGAACGCCGCCAACACGCGGTGGCGGCGGATGCCGGAGCGGAGTGGGCGGCCTTGGAAGATTTTCCGGGGCTGCGGCGGTTGCGGACGGGCGGCCTCGAAACGAACCTGGAAACCGGCTTTTCGCAGGAACCCCGGTCCTGTCTTTTTTACACCGGGGGCACCACGGGGGCGCCGAAAGGCGTGATCCAGACCCATGCGAACATCCTGCATGAAGTCGAGGTCCACCGGGAGGTTCTTTCGCTGCATCCGGGTGATCGTCTCAGTGGCTTGTATTCCCTCTCTGCCGCCGGGTCGGTGAGGGACGTGTTCGCCGCCTTGCTGACCGGCGCGTGCTACGTGCATCTGCCTTTGCGGAGTGGTTCCTGGGACTGGCTTTCCGAGCGGCTTTCCAGCGATGAACCGACCATTTTCCACGCCGTGCCTCCGGTTTTCCGGGCCTGGTCGCAGTCCGTGCCCGCGGACACCGTCTTCCCGTCCGTGCGAGTTGTGTTTCTGGCTGGGGAAACCGTGAGGGTGGAGGACACGCAGCAAGCGTGGGAGGTTTTTCCCAACGCCGTTTTCTACACGGGGCTCGGCAGCAGTGAGGCGAGTTCGCTTTACGCGCATTGGATCGTGGACCGGGATTTTCCCGTGGATGGGAAGCTGCCGGTGGGCCGGCCGGTGCCTGGGAAAAACGTGCGGGTGATGCATGGGGAAATCGTGGTCGAAAGCGAATTCCTATCACCAGGGTATTGGAACCGCCCCGGGGAGGATGCCCTCCGCTTCGGCAGCATTACCGGGAGGCGGTGTCTGTTCACGGGCGATCAAGGTTACTTCGATGAATCCGGCATGTTGTATCATGCCGGGCGGTCCGACAGGCGGCTGAAAGTGAACGGCGGTTTTGTGGATCTGGATGAGTTGGAAAGCCTGATTCGGTCCTGGCCGGAAGTGGAGGATGCAAGGCTGGTGGCGCAGGACGAAGGCCTGGCGGCCTATCTGATTCCCGCAGGGAAGGAGGCGCTGCCGGATGGTGAGGCACGTTCCAGATTGGCGGAGGAAGGGGTGTCCGTGCGCATGGATTTCATCGTTCTTTCCGAATTCCCGCTGACCGTTGCCGGAAAGATCGATAGCGCCGCGCTGCCGACTCCCCGGAAGGACACTCCGCCCCCGCCTGCGGAGGCCGTTTCCTCCGCGCTGGAAGAGGAAATCCGGCTGATATTCCAGGAAATCCTGGAGCGGCCCGTAACGGATCTTCACGCGGGCTTTCAAAGTCATGGGGGTGATTCACTGGGGCTGATCCAACTGGCCACCGTGCTGGACCGGCGGTTTGGGTTCCGGCTACGGCCTGATGAAATAACGGCGGGTTGCAGCGTGGCGTGGCTTGCTGGAAAGATCCCCGCTTGCGGGGCCGCAGGGCCGTCTGAGAGCGCCTGGCCACCGGAATGGCCGGCGGCGAGCGCCTTTTGGGAGCTTCCCCCGGGCGCTGTCCGAGTGGATGGGTTTCCGGGCTACCGCCTGCTTGCGCCGCAGACCGCGGAGGAAGGGGCTCCGGTGGTCGTCTGGCTGGCGCAGGGAAAAGACGAGGCGCTGTTTCTCTTTCATCTGGCGGGGCGTTACGAGACCTACGTGCTTCCGGGAGGAGCCCTCATCATTTCGACCCGTGACGAGGATGTCGGAAAATGGCTCCCGGTGGTGGTTCGCGAACTCCGACGGTGGATCGGCGGCAGGCCCGTGGTGCTGGGAGGTTACTGTGGATCCGGCATTCTGGCCGTGGCGTGGGCCGCGGAATTGGAGCGCCAAGGAGAGGATATACGGGGGGTGCTGGCACTGGAAGCGCTTGGAAATGCGATCCATTGCCGCCGGTGGTATCTCGTTACGCTGGGTTGGCAGATGGCGTGGAGATCATTGTGGGCCTCGGGTTGCCGGGAATGGCCCGCGCTTTTGTCCCGCAAGTTCCGTTCGCTTTCCTCCCGCCTGCGTTTCTTCCTCAAGGGGCGGCAGAATGAATCTCCGTCCTTCCATGCAACTGCGGTTCCGCTCGGTTTTTCCCTCACCCGGGTGCCTCCGTGGAAGGGGCCGATCCATCTTCTGATGAGTGCGCAGGCATGGCGCTGGAAGTTCTTGTTTGGCGGGAACTTCGGCTGGTGCAGCGGGGATTTTCCGAAAGTGTTTCCGAGGCGCATCCGGGGCAGTCACGTGACCTGCCTCAGCGTCAATCCACCGGAGCGGCTGTTTGCACCTCTCGAAACACTCACCGGGAAAACCGGCCGCTCGTGAAGAAATGGACGCCGCGCGACCGGTGGATCGCCCTGCGCGAGGGTCGAGAGATCGACCGTCCCCCATGGGCGCTCTGGCGGCATCTGCCGCAGCATGATTTTCAATCCGGCTTCGCCCACGCCCAGCTTTACGATTGGCTGCGGGGCCGTTATGACCTGGGTAAAATCAACCTCCGCTCCACGTTCTGCCTCCGGGATTTCGGAGTGAAGGACGAGTGGGCGGGAGATCCGTGGGGACGCCCGCGGTTCACCCGTCGTCCGGTGCAGCATCCGGACGACTGGTATCAACTTGCGGACCCGGATGTGGGGAAAGGGGTTCTGGGTTGGTCGCGGGATTGTGTGGAGGAGCTCCTGCGGGCCACTCCGGACGATCTGCCCGTGCTGGTTCCGGTATTCAGCCCGCTTTCCCAAGCCATCGAGCTGGCGGGTGCCGAGACTTGGAGCAAACATTGCCGCGAGGATGCCGCCGCAGTGCTGCACGGCCTCGAAAAAATAACGGCCTCCACCCGGCGGTGGATGGAGAGCTTTTCAAACACGCGGCTGGATGGCTGGTTTTATGTGGTCAAAGAGGCGGAGTGGGAGGATCTCCCCGCGCGGATCGCCCATGCAGGCGACCAGGCGAACCGGATGCTGCTCCATGCCCACGGCAGGGAGTTGGATTTGGTGCATCTTCACGGTCGGGCCCGTGGTTTCTCCGGATATGCTTCCTATCCCGCCGCAATCTTTCATTGGGATTCGTTCCTTTCGGGATATTGCCTGGCGGAGGGTGCCTCGATTTTCAATGGAATCGTGGCCGGAGGATTGGATTGGAACCCGGATACGGTTGTTTCCCCGGAGGCGGCGGCCATGCTGGTGGAGTCCTGCTTTGGAAAAAACATGCCTCCCAAGCGATGGATGCCAGCTCCGGGATGTGTCATTCCCTGTGAGACTCCCTGGCCGTGGATCGATGCGATTTATGAAAGCATACGGACATTCCCCGAGTCATTGCGCCCGATGCCGGAATGAATAAAGGGGCAGGTCAATAATCGAGAAGTCTCTCGGGTGGAAAAATCCGGAATCCGCATATCGAAATCCGCAATCAACCCCCAGGAATGGAACAACGGAAAACGCATGGTGCTCCCCGTTTCCTTTTCCTGTCTTCACTTTTTCGGATTTCGAATTTTCCGCCGGCTGTGTGGCAAACTCCTCGACTTCACCACGCGCCCCGCTATCTCTCCCCGCCCTATGTTTTGGACCGAAGAAATCGCCGCGAAATGCGCTGGCCCGCAGATCATCAACGACTCGAAGACCCCGTCGGGGCGCGTGCATGTGGGCGCGCTGCGCGGGGTGCTCATTCACGACGCGATCTTCCGCACGCTGCGCGAAAAGGGCATCGAGGCGCGCTATCTCTTCGGCGTGGACGACTACGATCCGGTGGACGAAATCCCCAAGGGCGAGGACGAGCACTTTGGCCAATACCTCGGCCGCCCGCTCTGCGCGACGCCCGCGCCGTGCGGGGCGGAGGGCGACATGGCGGAGCACTACATGCGCGAGTTTTGGCAGGTCTTCGCCGATCTCGGCGTGCAGGTGGAGCGCTACCGGATGCGCGATATTTACCGCAGCGGGCAGTTCAATGCCGCGATCGACATGATCCTGCGCAACGCGGACAAAGTGCGCCGCGTTTACAAGGAAGTCTCGAACAGCGAGCGGGCGGAGCACTGGCATCCGTTTCAGGCGATTTGCGAAAAGTGCGGCTCCATCGCGAGCACGGAAGTAAACGCCTATGACGGCGCGCTTGTGTCGTATCGCTGCCTGCCGACCAAGGTCGTGAACACCAAGCTCAACCTCGGCCGCGGCTGCGGGCACGAGGGGAAGGTGTCGCCGTTCGACGGGCGCGGGAAGCTGCCGTGGAAGCTGGAGTGGGTGGCGAAGTTCGTGACCTTCCCGATCACCATCGAGGGCGCGGGCAAGGATCACTCGACCAAAGGCGGCTCGCGCGATGTGGCCGAGGCGTGTCTGCGGGCGATCTACGGGACGGAGCCGCCGGTGCGCGTACCGTATGAATTTTTCCTCGTCGGCGGCGCGAAGATGTCGTCGAGCCGCGGCGTGGGCGCGAGCGCGCGCGACATGGCGGACCTGCTGCCGCCGGAAGTGCTGCGTTTCCTGATGATCCGCACAAAGCCGAACTCGCCCGTGAATTTCGACGTGCGCGAGGAGGGCATCGTGAAGCTCTACAACGAGTTCGACCGCTACCACACCCGCGTGAACCACGACAAAAACGCGACGCCCGACGAGGCGTCCGTGCTCCGCGTCTGCGAGCTGGCGCCGGAGGGCGATTACTTCAACGCGAACTTCCAGCTCGTCTCCGCGCTCGTGCAGATGCCGCACCTCGACCCGGTCGCCGAGATCACCCGGCGCAAAGGCGCACCGCTCACGGAGATCGAGCGGCGGCACCTCGACCAGCGCATCGCCTCGGCGCGGCTGTGGGTGGAAAGCTACGCCAGCGAGGAGGAGAAGACGCGCCTCCAGGAAGTGCTCCCCGCCCGCGCCCACGAGCTGACCGCCGCCCAGCGCGCCTTCCTCCACCGGCTCGCCGCCGGCCTGCGCGACACGCCTTGGGAGGACGACGCGCTCCAGACGAAAGTCTTCGAGACCGCGCGCCTCACGCCGCTCGAACAGCCCGTCGCGTTCAAGGCCATCTACCGTGTGCTCCTCGACCGCGAAGCCGGCCCGAAAGCCGGCAACCTCCTCGCCTTCCTCGACCGCGACTACGTCATTGCCCGGTTTCAGGAGCTGCCCTTCGCGCGGCTCGACTGCTGGCGCGAGACCGCGACGAGCGAGGCCGACCTGGAGAAATGGTTCACGCAAAACGCCGAGAAAATCGCCGGCAAAAGCTGGACGACCGAGATGGAAGGCGACGTCGCCGCGTTTGAGATTCTCGTCGAGATGAAAGACGGCAAGCGCCAGCTCAAGCGCATCCTCGTCCAGGGCCACGACGCCAGCCGCGCCGTGCCGGGGCTGCTGGCGTAGCGGTCGAAAAAAACCTGTCATCCCGAGCGAAGCGGAGGCTTTGCGGAGCGCAGTCGAAGGACCTCTAACTCCCGGCGGGGGCGGAGGTGGGGGTTGGTAGGAGGGAGAAAATGCCGAATGACGAAGAAAGTCCGAATGACGAATGCGCGCCAACTCACCGCGTCCTTCGTCATCCCGGCTTCGTCATTCCACATTCGTCATTCGGCATTTTCCCCACCCACCGCCTCCGCCCACGAAAAGTTAGAGGTCCTTCGACTCCGTTCCCGCCCGCCTGCGCCCGCCGGGAACTCCGCTCAGGATGACAGCGAGATGACCGCGCGCATCGCGTGCCGCTGGCCGGGGGCGAGGGTGATGGCGTTGGCGCCGGCGTTGGCGGTTTCGATGCAGGCCATGCGCGGCCATTCGTCGGCGCCGAAGTCGGGCATCGCGGCGGCTTTGGCGATCCAGGGGTTCCAGACGACGGTGGTGGTGGAGCCGGTTTTCTCCACGGTGATGCGGCGGCCGGCGCGCGGATCGTGGAGGACGCAGGTGGCGCGGGTGTTTTCGAAAGTGCGGTCGGTCTCGCCAGTGAAGCGCAGCGGCTCGGGGCCCTGGGTCTTGGGGCGAAAGGCGGCGGTTTTGTCGAGGTAACCGGCGTTTTCCAGCCCGGTGATGCTGATCTCGCGGGCGTCGCCGACGGCGAAGTAGGTGTGCAGGGCCTCCTCGAACTGGAAGGGCTCGCCGGAGACGTTTTCGACTTCGAGCATCATGCCGAACTGCGCGCCGACGGCGATGTGGTGGCGGAGGATAAAGTCGTGCGGCCAGTGCGCGCGGGTGGCGGCGTCGGCGGTGAGGCGCAGGACGGCGAGCACGGTCTGGTTGCCATCCACGGAGAGCGACTCAAACTCCCACTCCCGCGTCCGGGCGAAACCATGCGCGGGGCTTTCCGGGTGGCCGGCGCGGTTTGAAAACCACGGGAAGCAGACAGGCACACCGCCGCGGATGGGCTTGCCGTTTTCAAAAAAACTGCGGGCGCTGACAAAGAGCACGGGCGCGGAACCAGCGGGCTGATAGTGCGTGACGTGCCCGCCGTGCAGATAGATGTGCGCCTCGGCGAGCGGCGTGGTGATGGCGAGACGGGTGAGCCCGCCGGCTCCGGGCTCGAAGCGGGCGAGGCCGGGAATCTCGAAGGCGCGGAGGGAGTCGTTGGTCGGATCGGTCATAAATTCGGTTCAGCGTTTCGGCCCCGCTCCGACCACGGATCCGGGGCGATACATGTCGGCGTTGCTGCCCTCGAACTCCGCCTTGAGCTTCACGCGGAAGTTCGCGAGGTCGATGAGTTCCCAGCGCTGAAAGCGCACTACGCCCTCGGCGTCGCGTTCGTGCTCGATGCCGATGATAAGGTGCCGGGCGTCGTCGTTGACCTTATTGGTCTCGCGCTTTGGCTCGAAGTAAAAAGTCCGCAGGGCGCTGGTCTTGGAGCCGTGGGCAAAGAGTTTCGGGTCGAGGTAGAAGACGCGGCCCGTGGCTTTGTCGAGGAGCCGGAGATCGGGGTAGCCGGAGCGCTGGCGCACGCCGGAGGCGGTGGGCGGCACGGCGCACTCGAAGCCGGGCAGTGCCTTGAGTTGCGCGAGGATGGCATCCTCGAATTTCGCGCTCATTTCGTTCACGCGCTTCGCGGCGCGGGTGGGACTCTCGGGCGCGTTCATCGTGGCGAGCACGGCATCGAGCGCGGTGCCGATCTGCGCGAGCACGCGCCGGTCGTCTTGGTCCTTGGGGTCAATGGCGATGACCTTTTTCCCGGAGGTCGCGGCGATGACATCGGCGAAACGGATTTCACGCAGCGTTTCCTTTTCGTCGAGCAGCCACGGGATGAGCGTCTGCACCGCGTCCGCCTTGTCGTCCGCGCCCGCGGGGGCGAGCGCGAGGAAAGGCAGGGGGAGCAGGCGGCGCATGGCGCGGCGTCAGCGGCGGCGCATCAGCGCCTCGATCTCGTCGGCCTCGATGGGGATGTCGGCCATGAGATTGACCGGCCCCTTCGCCGTGACGACGACGGTGTCTTCGAGGCGGATGGCCAATTTTTCCTCCGGAATGTAGATGCCCGGCTCGACGGTATAGACCCAGCCGTCCTGCATCGGCGTCGCGAGGTCGCCCACGTCGTGGACATCGAGGCCGATGGGATGGCCGAGCCCGTGCATGAAGTATTTCTTCACCGCCGGCGCGTCGGCGGTTTGCTTCTTGATGTCGCTGCGCTTCAGCAACCCAAGCGTGAGCAGTTCCTCGGTCATCATCGCCTCGGACTGCTTCTGCCACTGCTTGTGGATCACGCCGGGAGCCAGCGCGGCGGTCATGGCGCGCAGGACGCGGAGCACGGCGTTGTAGATTTCGCGCTGGCGGCGCGTGAATTTCCCGCTCACGGGAATGGTGCGGGTCATGTCGCTGTTGTAGTTCGCGAGCGACGCGCCGACATCGAGCAGCACGAGTTGTCCGGCTTTGAGGATGTCGCCATTCACCTGATAGTGCAGGCAGCAGGCGTTCTTGCCTCCGGCCACAATCGGGTCGTAGGCAAAGCGCCCGCGCCCGGCGGTGAACTCAAACGCGAAATGCGCCTCGACCTCGGCCTCGTTCATGCCGGGCTGCAGCGTCCGCAGCACGCGGCGGAAGCCTTTCTCCGTGAGCTTGCTTGCGCGGCCGATCGCCTCGATCTCGGCGCGGCTTTTCACCAGCCGGAGCTGATGCATGAGCGGCGCGAGCCGGCGGTAATCGTGCAGTGGAAAGCGCCGCTGCACCTCCGCGATGAACCGCTCATCGCGCGTCTCCACCTCGCAGCTCGAGCGCCGGTGTTCGTTGGTATTCAGGTACACGTGCTCCGACTCGCAGATCACCCGGCGCAGGATGCCCGGAAAGTCGCTCAGCCATTTCACCTCCTTGATCCCCGTGGCTTTCTGCGCCTCCTCCTTGCGCAGCTTGTGGCCCTCCCAGAGTTCGTTCTGCTCGTTGGGTTCGCGGAGAAAAAGGATCTCGCGCAGCTTTTCGTCGTCGGCCCCGGGGAAGATCAGCAGTTTCGTCTCCTCCTGCTCCACGCCGGAGAGGTAGTAGAGATCGCTGTTGGGCCGCATGAGGAGCGAGCCGTCGGCATTCGTCGGCAGAATGTCGTTGGCGTTCAGAATGGCCAGCGACTTCGGGGGCAACGCGGCGGCGAGGCGGGCGCGGTTTTCCGTGAAAAGGGATGGGGCGAGAGGAGCGTAACGCATCGGGCGGTTGTCGGCGTTTTCGCGCGGCGAGGGCAAGCGGAATTCAGATTGTTCCGGCATTGTCCGCGGGGACGGTGGACGCATTGACAAAGCCGCGGCGGGTTTCGATAGTCGCCATCCAATGAGTCTCGATTTGAACGATCTGCTGCGCGATTGGCCCCATGAACCGGGCCAGATCAAGGTGCGCAAAATCCTGGGCAATGACGGTCGCGAAAAGCTCCAGTTGCGGATCGATCTCGGGCTCATCCAAATGGAAACCCAAGGGCGGCCCGACGGGCTGGAGCCGCATGACCGCGAGAGCCTGCTGGTCTATCATCAGGAGCGGGCGAAACGCGCGGCGAAGAAGAGCGAAGCCTACGTCCTTTCGGCGGACGACGTGGGCGAGTTGCAGCAGGAGGGCATCCAGTATTACCACCGCTACATCAGCTTTTTTCAGCTCAGCGACTACCGCGGCGTGATCCGCGATACGCAGCGCAATCTGGACATGTTTGCCTTCATCGGCGACCACGCGCAGCCGGAGGAACTGGCGGCGTCGGTGCTGCAATTCACGCCCTATGTGCTGATGATGCACACGCGGGCGCGGGCCTCGATCGAGCTGGAGCGCGAGGAGTTTGCGGCCGCCACGCGGAAGATTGAGGACGGCATTGAAAAGATCCGCGCCTTTTTCGAGGAGATCGAAAATTCGGAGGCGGCGGCGAACAGCCCGGAGCTGAGTTTCCTCGGCGAATGGCTCGATGAAGTGCGCGCGCGGCAGCCGCTGACCAAGCTGGAGAAAATGCAGCGCGAGATGGACCGGGCGATTGCCACGGAAGCCTACGAGCGCGCGGCGGAACTCCGCGACCAGATCAACGCCCAGCAGCAGAAGCGGAAAGGATGAAGGATGAAAGCGGAAGGATGACGACCGAAGTGCGCCCCGCCTGGCGGCACCTCATTCTTCATCCTTCATCCTTCCTCCTTTTCCTCCTCCTCCTCGCCGGCTGCGACAACAACCCCAACCCGCCTCCCCTCCGCGAGAAGCGCGCGGATGGAGCGCCCTGGTTGGTGCGCTACGGCGGGATGAGCGAGGATCCGCGCTCGTTCGATCCGCAGTTCGCCTACGACCAGATGAGCCGGCGCGTGATGGAGCCGGTCTACGACACGCTCCTGGAGTATCACCCGCTGAAGACGGACCCGTATGAAGTGCGCCCCGGCCTGCTCGAAGCGGTGCCGGCCAAGGAGGTCAGCGCGGACGGCAAGCCGAGCTACCTCTGCCGGCTGAAAACGACCGCGCGTTTTCACGACGACGAATGCTTTCCCCATGGCCAGGGCCGTCCGGTGGTCGCGCGCGACGTGCAATACGCCTTTCAGCGGCTGTGCGATCCCAAGGTGGAGTCGCCGTTTCTGGCGAACTTCTCCGAGTACCTGCCCGGCCTGCAGGCGGCGCACGACGCGGCGGAGAAAAGCGGGAAGTTTGACTACGACGCGCCGCTGGCGGCGATCGAGCTGATTGACGAACGCACTTTCCGCATCCACCTCACCCAGCCTTATCCGCAGCTCATCTACTGGCTCGCTTTCCAATGCACCACTCCCGTGGCGCGCGAGGCGGTGGAGTATTACGACGGGAAAAAGCACGGCGACGTGGTGCGGCCGGATTTTCACAAGTTCAAGGCGGTGGGCACCGGACCGTTCCGCATCGTCGAATACGTGCCGCGCCAGCGCGTGCGGCTGGAGCGCGTGGAAGGCTACGCCACGACTTCGTTTCCGTCGGACGGCTTTGCCGCGGATGCGCCCGAGTGGCTGAAAGCACTGGCCGGCAAGCCGCTGCCGCTGATCGACGAAATGAACTTCTCGATCATCCGCGAGAACCTCCCGATTTTCATCCTCACGCGGCAGGGCTACCTCGACGGCATGGGCGTGAACAAGGACGCTTTTGGCGCGATGGTCACGCCGGGCCGCGAGATGTCGCCAAAGTATCGCGAGCGCGGGATGCGGCTGGAGAAAGACGTGGAGCCCTCGACGTTTTGGATCAGCCTGAACATGAGCGACCCCGTGGTCGGCAAGAACAAGAAGCTGCGGCAGGCGCTCTCGGCCTGCTACGACTCGAAAACGTATAGCGACATTTTCTGGAGTTCCGTCGCGCCCGTGGCCGAGCAACTCATCCCGCCGGGGATTCCCGGCCATTCACGGGAGTGGCGGAATCCGTACGGCTTCGATTTGGAAAAAGCGAAACGCCTGATCGCCGAGGCCGGCTACCCCGGCGGCATCGACCCGAAGACCGGACGCCCGCTGGAACTCACGATGGACATGGTTTCCGTCGGCAGCGAGGACCGGCAGCGCTCGGAGTTCGAGCAGCGGTGTTTCGCCAGTATCGGGGTCGAGGTGAAAATCCGCCAGAACACCTTCGCGCGGCAATTGCAGCGCGAAGACACGGGCGATTTCCAAATGAGCAGCGGCACCGGCTGGGGCGCGGACTATCCCGACCCGGAGAACTATTTTTTCCTCCTCTACTCGAAGAACGTGCCGCCCGCGGGGAAGAACGTCACCCGTTTCAACAACCCGGAATTCGACCGGCTGTTCGAGAAGATGAAGACCATGGAGACGACGCCCGAGCGCTTGGAGATCGTGCGGCAGATGAACACGCTGATCTCCGAGGAGTGCCCGCAGATCCTCAATTTCCACAAGGCCTTTTACAGCGCCGTCCAGCCGTGGGCGCCGCGCACGCAGAACAACCTGATGCTCGAAGGCGGCGTGAAATATTCGGTCGTGGATGCCGCGATGCGCGCGGAGAAGCGCAAGGAATGGAACCGCAAACCGCTCTGGCCGCTCGCGGTGCTCGGAGGCTTGGTCATCCTCGCCGCAGTGCTCGGCATCCGCATCAATCGGAGGCGCTATGTTTAACTACGTCCTGCGCCGCCTGCTCTACGCCGTGCCGATTCTGCTCGGCGTAATCGCGCTGACCTTCCTGCTCTTCAACGTGCTGGTCACGCCGGAGGCCGCGGCCGCCATGGCGATCGGATCGAAGGCCCCGCAGCAGGCCCGCGAGGCGTGGATCAAGAGCCGCGGCCTCGACAAACCGAAGACCGAGCAATTCGTGAAGCACGTCAGGAATCTGGCGACGTTCGAGTTTGGCACTTCGTGGAAAACCGGGCGCGAACTGAACGAAGTATTTCGGAAGGGCGCGGGGCCGTCGCTGCTCATCACGCTGCCGGGCTTCCTCGCCGGACTCATCGGCGGCGTGGGGCTGGCGCTCTATCAGGTCTATGTTCGCAAATCGCTGCTCGACCGCTCGATCACGCTCTTCGCCGTGGCGCTGATGAGCGTGCCCACGGTCGTCTATATCTTTTTCCTCCAGGCCGTCGGCGCGCTCATGCTCAATTACTTCCCGGCGTCCGGCTTCGACTGGCGCGGCTGGGAAACCGCGAAATTCGTGGCCCTGCCGATCATCGTCATGGCCATCGTCAACCTCGGCTCGGACGTGCGGCTCTATCGCACCATCTTCATGGAGGAGATCAACCAGGACTACGTCCGCACCGCGCTCGCCAAGGGACTTTCCAGCGGAGTCGTGCTCGGCAAACACGTCCTGAAAAACGGCCTCATCGCGCTCATCACCCTCACCGTCGCCACGCTGCCGCGGCTCATCATGGGCTCGCTGCTTATCGAGAATTTCTTCGGCATCCCCGGCCTCGGCAACGTCCTCGTCATGGCCATCGGCACGAGCGATCAACCGGTCGTCATGGCCTGCACCTACCTCGGCTCGCTGCTCTACATCGGCGGACTGATCCTCACCGATGTCTGCTACGCGCTCGCCGACCCGCGCATCCGCCTCAGCTAGCTGAGAAAATCCGAAGCACGAAATCCGAAATCCGAAACAAATCCGAATGAAGAGAAATGATCGAAACGGCGGCGGCGCGGCCTATCCGATTTCCGGTTTGCCGACTTTAGGAATTTGTTTCGGATTTCGGATTTCGGATTTCGAGCTTTCCCCATGAGCGCTTTCCTCAGCCACTGGCTCACCTCCGACCTGCTCGTCTTCGCCGGTTTCGCGCTGCTCGCGTGGACGCTCTGGTCGGTGTCGCACCACGAGCGCTGGCGGCGCGCCTGGCTGCGCTTCCGGGCGGACCGCACCGGCCTCGTCGCACTGGCCGTCGTGTGCTTCTACCTGCTGCTCGGCGCGCTCGAGGTGGTGCATTTTCCTGCGGAAAAAGGCGGCACCCGCAGCGTGCTCGATCTTTTCCTCGGCGGGATCAAAACCGAGAAGACCTACAGCGCGCCACTCGCCACCACGCTCCTCTCCTCGGCCCAGCCCGAGCCGCTCAATGGCCGCCACCTGCTCGGCACCGACGCGCTCGGCAAGGACGTGCTCACCGAGACGCTCAAGGCCTGCAAGACCGCGCTCATCCTCGGCGGCTTCACCGCTGCGATCTACATTCCGCTCGGCACGCTCTTTGGCATCCTCGCCGGCTACTTCCGGCGGCGCGTGGACGACGCCATCCAGTATCTCTATTCCACCCTCGCCTCGATTCCCGAAATCCTGCTGCTCATCGCGATCATCTTCGTCCTCGGCCAAAGCCTCACCTCGATGTGCATCGCCCTCGGCGTCACCGGCTGGGTCGGCCTCTGCCGCCTCATCCGCGGCGAGACGCTCCGCCAGGCCGAGCGTCCCTACGTGGCCGCCGCGCGCTCCATCGGGCAGAGCCACTGGAAGATCATCTCCCGCCACCTGCTGCCGAACGTCATGCACCTCGTGGTCATCAACTTCGTCCTCGGCTTTTCCGGCATCGTGCTCACCGAGGCCGTGCTCAGCTACCTCGGCGTCGGCACCCCCGTCGGCACCGCGAGCTGGGGCAATATGATCGACGGCGCCCGCTCCGAACTCAGCCGCGATCCGCTCGTCTGGTGGAACCTCGTCAGCGCCGCCACCGCCCTCTTCGGCCTCGTCCTCGCGCTCAACCTCCTCGGCGACGCCCTGCGCCGCGCTTTCGATCCGAAACAGGGGTAGGGAAATGACGAATGACACTCGAAGAACTTCTGCAACATCTCTAGCCATGTCCACCGCCCCACTCCTCGACATCCGCAACCTCGCCATCGACTTCGCCACGGAGAATGGCCGGGTCGAAGCCGTCAAAGGCATCTCCTTCACCCTCATGGAGGGCGAGACGCTGGCCATCGTCGGCGAAAGCGGGAGCGGAAAAAGTGTGACCGGCCTCGCTCTCACGCGGCTGCTCCCTGAGCCGCCGGCGGTCTATCGCACCGGCGAGATCCTGCTCCACGGGCGCGACGTTTTGAAAATGTCACCGCGCGAACTGCGCGCGATTCGCGGCGCGAAAATCGCCTACATTTTCCAAGAGCCCAGCACCTCGCTGAATCCCGTCTTCACCATTCGCAACCAGATCGCCGAAGCCATCCAGCTCCACCGCCCCGAGGTCCGCGACCTCGACGCCGAAGTCATCAAATACCTCGACCTCGTCGGCATCGTCGATCCCGCCAAACGTCTGCACGATTACCCGCACCAGCTCAGCGGCGGCATGCAGCAGCGCGTGATGATCGCGATGGCCCTCTCCTGCCAGCCCGAGTTGCTCGTCGCCGACGAGCCGACCACCGCGCTCGACGTGACCATCCAGGCGCAAATCATGGACCAGCTCCGCGAGCTGAAGCAGCGCGTGCGCATGGCGATCATCCTCATCACGCACAATTTCGGCATCATCAACGGCATCGCCGACCGCGTGGCCGTGATGTTCCGCGGCAAGATCGTGGAATACGGCCCGACCCACGAAGTCCTCGCCAATCCGCAGCACGCCTACACCAAGGCGCTCATCCAGTGCATCCCCCAGCTCGGCGCGAAACGCGACCGCCTCACGACCATCGACCACGCCGCGCTCGACGCCGCCGCCCAATAGCTTCGCGGTCGCATCTCGAACCTCCTGCGACCCTGAGCCACCCTTCGCTCCCCTGCTCTCTCGCCACCGCCGCTGCCCTGATGCTCTTGCTCGCAGGCTGCGTCACCCCGCCGCCAGCAGTCACGAGCGCACCGGGAGACCCGCGCACCTTTGCCGCGGTGCGGCCGGTCTTGGAGGCAAACTGCGTGCATTGCCACGGCCCGAGCCGCCTTCCGCAGATGCCGTCCTTTGCGGACACGGCGGCGCTGGCGCGACTGAAGGGAAGCTGGATCGTGCCCGGCCAACCGGCCAGCAGCCGCCTTTTCCAAGTGGTCAAACTTTCCGACCGCGATCCCGGCGCGATGCCACCCACCGGCCACGCGATTTCGCAGGCGGAGGTCGCCAAGTTGCGCGCGTGGATTCAAGCGGGCGCGCCGCTGCCGGAAGGTGCCCCGGTGCGGCTCGTGCCGCGCGGCGAGCGGCCGCACTCGCGGTAGCCGCGGGCGTCACTCCCCGAGCAGAAAGCGGAAGTCATCCAGCGTCAGCGCGCGGGTAAAGCTCTCCTCGCCGAGGATGTCCGCGGCCAGCGCGCTTTTGCTGCGCTGGAGCGTCCGGATTTTTTCCTCGATGCTCTCCTTCACGATCAGCCGGTAGGCGATGACTTGGCTGGTCTGGCCGATGCGGTGCGTGCGATCGATCGCCTGGTTTTCCACCGCCGGATTCCACCACGGATCGTAGAGCACCACGTAGCTCGCCGCCGTGAGGTTCAGCCCGAAGCCACCGGCGCGCAGCGAAATCAGAAACACGGCCGAGCCTTCGCTTTGCTGGAAATTCTGGACGAGCGCGCCGCGGTCCTCGGTGTCGCCGGTGAGGAGAAAATGCCGCCACTCCCGCCGCTCGATCTCCGCGCGGATGATGTCGAGCATCTGAATGAACTGCGAAAACACGAGCACCTTGTGGCCCTCCTCGATGATCGGTTCGAGCACGTCGAAGAGCGCGTTGAGCTTGGCGCTGTCCGCCTGCGCGGCCTTTTCGCTGACCAGCGCGGGGTGGCAGCAAATCTGCCGCAGCCGGAGCAGCGAGGTCAGAATATTGAAGCGCTTTTTGTCCAGCTCCTTGCTCGTGTTGATATTGAGCAGCGCGGCGCGCGCGCGTTTCAACTCGGCGCGGTAGAGCGTGGCCTGCTCGCCTTCGAGTTCGCACAGCAGATCCTCCTCGCTGCGCTCCGGCAGATCCTTCGCGACCTCGCCTTTGGTCCGGCGCAGCACGAACGGGCGGACCCGCGCGGCCAGTCGCGTGCGCGCAAAAGGATCGCTGCGCTGGTCGAAGGACTTCGCAAAGGCGGCGCGCTTGCCGAGGATGCCGGGCATGGCGAAACCCATGATGCTCCAGAGGTCGAGCAGGCGGTTTTCGATCGGTGTGCCGCTGAGCGCGAGCCGGTGTTCGGTGCGGAGCGCCCACGCGGCCTTGGCGGTCTGCGAGTCGGGGTTCTTGATGTATTGCGCCTCATCGAGGATCGCCGCGTGCCACGGCGCGGAGCTGAGCGCTTTCTCCATGCCACGGAGCTGCGCGTAGTTGATGACCACGAGATCGGCCTCGGCCCGCGCAGCCTTCAACGCCGCATCCGATGATCCGCGCGGGAGCACCCGCACGCGCAGGCCGGGCGCAAACTTCGTGCCTTCCGCGAGCCAGTTGTCCGTCACACTTTTCGGACAAACCACGAGACTCGCGCGGCCCGCGAAGTCCGGCTGCGCGCGGAGCCAAAGCAGCCACGCCAGCGTCTGCACGGTCTTCCCCAGCCCCATGTCGTCGGCGAGGATGCCGCCGAAGTGGTTCGTCGAGAGATACGCCAGAAAGTGGTAGCCCTCGCGCTGATACGGGCGCAGTTCGGCGAGCATTCCCGCCGGCAGCTCCGGCACCACGCGCGTCTGGATTTCGCTCGCGCGGCGCTCGATGGCCAGCGCCTGCGGCTCCGGCAGCATCCGGCGCGCGGCCTTCTTGCCGGCGAGCTGCAGCGCGTGGAGGCGCTGCGGTTCGCTGGAAAAATCGCGCGCGTTCAGGCCGAGCTCGGCCAGTTGCTTTTCATCGTCCTCGCTGAGCTTGAACTCCAGCCGACGCCACCCTTTCGCGCCCAGCCGCACGAAGCCGCCGCGCGCGTCGAGCAGCGCTTTCATTTCAGCCTTCGTGAGCGTGGTGTCCGCCACGTCGAGCGCCACGCGGAGGTCGAACCAGTCAATCCCCGCCTCCTCGACTTCGAGCTTCACCTGCGCCTCGATCGGCGCGCCGCGCAGCGAGGTCAGCAGCGGATCGAGCACCAGCTCCACGCCATCTGGCACCGTGCCGAGCCACTCCGTGAACTCCGCCGCGAAATTCTTCGCGACCCGGCGCTGCCACCGCTTCGCATAAACGTCCCACGCGAGACGCAGCGCCACCACCAGTTCCGGCACGTGGCTCAGCGCGCCGCGATCATACCGCGTGAGCGCGTCCGCTTGCTCCGGCGCGGGCCTCCGGTCCAGCCACTCCCCGCGCTGGTAATCCGCGAAAACCGGGCCGCCGTCCGCCTCCGCGCGCACCTCCACGAGCAGCCGCTCGCCCGAGCCATACGCCTCCTCTTTCAGCGTGCAGGAAAAGACCGGGCGCAAGCGGACCGCGCGCACGCGATTCGCGATCCGCGGCGGCGGCGGCACGCCGAGGCGGTCCAGCAGCGTCAACCCATCGCTCGTCTCCAGCGCCTCCGCCGGCACGGTGATCGTCCCCGCCTGCGGAGCCAGCCGACCGAGCGGCGGACCTTCATAAATCCGCTCCCCCGTCACGTAGAGCGACGGCGCACCATCCACCACCGTGAACGCCGCCGGCGGCGCGCTCCCATCCGGCCGCACCAGCGCGAGCCGATAATCCACCTGCGCGCCCGCCCCCGTTTCGATCCGCCACTCCAGCCGCTCCGCCGCGCGCTCCAGCGGCTGCCCCGCGGTGCCCACCACCCGTTCCGCAAAGCCGGGCAGACGGAGCAATTGATTCAGCACGCGCGCCGTATCCGGCTCCGCGTAGGCGCGGAACGGGCGGCTGTCGTAGCCCGTATAAAAAACCCGCCACACCCCCAGCGACGCCTCATCCAGCGCGAGCTGGCCCTGATTCGCCGCCACCATGAGCTGCGTAAAAGCCTGCGCCTTGAGCGCCGTGAAATTTCCCGTGCCCGCCTTTTGCCATTCGAGCTGCGCGCCCTTTTCCGTGAGCCGCACGCGGAGCTGCGCCGGCTCCACCGCCTCCGCCTCCGTGCGCTGCGCCGCGCCCTGCAGCCACGTGCGCCACTCGTCCACCTGCTGCTGCCTTTGCCACTCCGCCGTCAGCGCATCCACCTCGGCCGGGTCCGTCACCATCAGCAGCGACGGCGGGCAGGCATTCTTGTGCTGGCGCAGGTATCCGGTCACATACAGCCACGCCTCCCAGGGCGTGCGCGGCGGCGCCGGCCAGAGCTGCACCAGATTCCATCCCCAGCTCCCGCGCATGTTCACCACCGCCTCCAGCGCGTTCTCCGCCACGTACGCCGAGGTGCGGTGGGCTTGGAAAAGGCGGTCCACCGCCTGCACTGCCCGCTGCTCCGCGTAGGTCAGATTTCTCCCCAGCCGGTCCGCCATCAGCACCTCCACCTTGGCGTCCGCCGCGCGCACCGGCCTTTCCTTCGGCCCCGCTGCCGGCGGCGCCGCCACCTCCGGCTCCGCCGCCACCGCGCCGTCGCCGAATTCCGCCAGCGCCTGCAGCGCCACCGCCCCGCAGTGCTTGCAGTCGAACGCCATCGGGCACGAACACTCCCCGTCCCACTCCCCGCCGACCCAGCGCAGCTTCACCCGGTACATTCGGTATTGTGATCCTGCCACATTCGCGCGCACCCCGACGCCCCGCTTATAGCACTCCAGATCCCGCACTTTCCCTTCCTCGAAATACTTCAGGCCCCGCGCCCGCGTGCTTGGCTCCAGCGAATCCAGATAGCGTTGCAGCGCGGCGAGTTGGTCTTGGGTAAAAGCGGACACGGGTTAGGAAAAGCGAGCGCGCACCTTTGGCCGAATCCCCCACCCGCACAAGCCACAAACAACCCGCCGTGCCGATCTCCACGCAACGAAAAATATGGGCAGTGAGGGGATCGAACCCCCGACCAACTCGGTGTAAACGAGCCGCTCTACCGCTGAGCTAACTGCCCGGCTGACGCGCTTCTCTTTGCCCGCGCCCGCGCCCCGCCGCAAGCGGATTTCCCCCGCGCCCGGAAAATTCGTGCTGCCAGCGCGCCCGCTTTCGCGGCACACTCCCGGCCATGAATATTCTCGCGCGCTGGAGCGCCCCGGTCTTCCTGCTTTTCCTCAGCGCCTCCGCGTGGGCCGAAAAGCTCTCGCCAGACGACCTCGACCAGATCCGCGAAGAACTCGGCGTCAATTCCTACACCGCGCCCTCCATCCAGCTCGTCTTCAAAGAGCTGAACGCCCTCAAGCCCATCCCCTTTGAAAAAGTCTGGCGCGATCTGCCCGACTCCACCCCGCAGGACCGCGCCCGCCTCGCGCTCAGCATCGGCGCGGTCATCGCCGACGGGTTCCTCACCGTCAGCGCCGAAAAACAGGCCCGCATCGAACCCATCGGCCGCGTCCTGCTCCGCCTCGCCAAAGGACTCGGCGTGGGCGACCACGTCACCAAACACAGCCGCAGCATCCTCGAAAAAGCCGCGCGCAAAGAGTGGGACGAAATCCGCAAGGAACTCGTCCGCAGCCAGGCCGAAGTCGAGGCCGCCCTGCTCGGGCTCAAGGACGAGGAAATGGCCCATCTCGTGGCCCTCGGCGGCTGGCTGCGCGGGCTGGAGATCACCACCAGCATCGTCCACGAAAGCTACACGCCCGCCCGCGCCAGCCGGCTCATCCAGCCCGAGCTGATGAACTACTTCCTCGACCGCGTGACCACGCTGAACCCGAACTTCAAAAAGACCAAGCTCGGCACCGCGCTCGAAAAAAACCTCCGCGAGATCAAGCGCCTCACCAGCAAACCCGTGGACACCCCCATCGAGCCCGACGAAGTGCAGCGCATCCGCGAACTCGTCCGCGAGATCAACACCCTCATCGGCGGCGCCGAAGAGTAAGCGCGCAGGCCGGGTGCAAGGACCGGCGTGCGGCGCGTCCGCGCTCCCTCCCATCCGCCCGTGCGGGGTTGAACCCCTTGCTTCCTTCGGTGCCACCACCGATCTGCCAGCATCCAATCCTCCAGAGCGGACCGTCACGCCGTCCTCGATTTCGCCATGGAGCTTCCGCGCCGTCCCGCTGGGTGAGCACCTGCTGCCGGCCATCGGGCCGGGAGCCATCGCCCTGCAATGCCGTACCGACCGCGCCGAGGTCACCGCCGCGGAACTTTTCACGCGGCTTAAGATTTCCGACGCGGCTAGGAAAGCGGCTGGAATCCGAACCTTTTTTTCCCGGTACTCCGGTGGTGGCTTGAACGATTCCCGGCCCCTCCTTATCACTCCGCCCATGAACACTCCGCCGCCCGACTTTACGCCGCACCCCAATCCCAGCGAACCCGCCCCGCGGGACGGCTGGTCGCGCCGCACCGCGCTCAAGTCCGCCCTTGCCGCCGTGGGCGCCGCCACGCTCGCGCCGGTTGCGGGCTCCGCCGCCGAAAGCGCCGCGCCGCCCGACGCCCGCCGCGCTTCGCCGAAGCGCTACGCCATGAAAAAGTCCATCAACCTGTGGGCGTTTCCCTACCCGCAGCGGATGAACCTGCGCGAGTGCCTCCAGCTGGCGAAGGACGCCGGCTTCGACGGCATCGAGCTGAACTACGACCTCGACAACGACCTTTCCCCGAAAGCCGGCGCGAAGGATTTCGCCGCGATCCGCCAGATGGCCGACAAAATCGGCATCCAGATCAGCGGCCTGTGCTCGTTCCTTTTCTGGCCGTATCCGCTGACCAGCAACGACCCCGTGAAGCGCGCCCGCGGCCTCGAACTCGCCGGCAAGATCGCCCAGGCCGCGAGCGATCTCGGCGTGGAAAACGTGCTCGTCGTGCCCGGTGCCGTCCACATCCCGTGGCGCACCGACCACGAGCCCGTGCCCAACGACATCTGCGACCAGCGCGCCCGCGAAGCCGTGGGCCAGCTCGTGAAATCCGCCGAGAAGCTCAAGGTCTTCCTGAACATCGAGAACATCTTTTTCAACGGCTACCTGATGACCCCGATGGAGATGAACGCCTTCGTCGATCACTTCGGCAGCGAGCACGTCCGCATCCACTTCGACACGGGCAATATCTCCATGTTTCAGCACGCCGAGCACTGGGTGCCGATCCTCGGCAAGCGCACGAAGAACATCCACTTCAAGGAGTTCACGAAGAAGGGCACCGACTACTCGCTGGAAACTTTCCGCCCGCTCCTCGACGGCACCACCAACTGGCCCGCGGTCATGGAGGCGCTCGATGCCACCGGCTACCGCGGCTACGTGACCTTCGAGTATTTTCACCCCTACCTGCACTACCCCGAGGCGCTCATTTACCAGACCAGCGATTCGCTGGACCGGATGCTGGGGAGAAAGGGGTGAGCGGGGCGGGGTGCTGCGGGGCAATTGAACGGGCCTCGCAGCGAGGGCGGCCAGTGGGGAAAACGTCGCTTGGCGGGGCTGGGGTGCGGGGATAGGGTGCGCGCCCTTTTATGAAAAAGACGACGCCGAAAAACCAAGGAATCTGCCATCTCGCCGGAGCGGGGCCGGGGGATCTGGGGCTGGTGACGCTGCGGGTGAAGGAGCTGGTGGAGCAGGCGGAGGTGATCGTCTATGACTACCTGTGCAACCCGGAAATCCTGCGCTGGGCGCGGGCGGATGCGGAGATCATTTACGCGGGGAAAAAGGCGGGGGCGCATACGCTGCGGCAAGAGGAGATCGAGGATCGTCTGGTGGAAAAGACGCGCGCGGGCAAGCGGGTGCTGCGGCTGAAGGGGGGCGATCCGTTTCTCTTCGGACGCGGCGGGGAGGAGGCGGAGGCGCTGGTGCAGGCGAAGCTGAAATTTGAGATCGTGCCGGGGGTCAGCTCGGCGCTGGCGGCTCCGGCCTACGCGGGCATCCCGGTGACGCATCGCGACCACACGGCGCAGCTCACGATTTTCACCGGACACGAAGACCCGACGAAGACGGAAAGCGCGCTCGATTTCGCCCAGCTCGCGGCGACGCCGGGGACGAAGGTGATGCTCATGGGCGTGGAGCGGATCGGGGCGATTACGGCGAAACTGCTGGAGCACGGCGCGGCGAAAATGCTGCCGGTGGCGCTGGTGCGCTGGGGGACCACGGGGCGGCAGCAGACGCTGCGCGGGACGCTGGGGGACATCGCGGCGAAGGTGGAGGCGGCGGGGTTCAAGGCGCCGGCGGTGGCGGTGTTTGGCGAGGTGGTGGGGCTGCGGGACAAGCTGAACTGGTTTGAGACGAGGCCGCTTTTTGGCAAGCGCATCGTGGTCACGCGGACGCGGCACCAAGCGGGCGCGCTGAGCGGGGCGCTGCGAGCGCTGGGCGCGGATGTTTTTGAGCTGCCGACGATTCGGATCGAGCCGCCGAAGGATTTGTTCGAGTTCGGCCAGCTCGTGCAGGACGCGCACACGTACGACTGGCTGGTCTTCACGAGTCCGAACGGCGTGACCGCGTTCTTCGAGATGTTTTACAAAATCTTCAACGACGCGCGGGAGATCGGCGGGGTGCGGATCGCGGCGATCGGGCCGGCGACGGCGGCGCGGGTGCGGGAGTTTCATCTGCATGTGGATTTGCAGCCGGAAGAATACGTGGCCGAGTCGGTGGTGAAGGCGTTTCAGAAAGAATGTACGGTCGAAAATCTGCGCATCCTCCTGGTGCGCCCCGAGCAGGCGCGCGATGTCCTGCCGCTGGCGCTGACGAAGCTCGGGGCGATCGTGGACGAGGCCATCGCCTACCGCACGGTGCCGGAGACGGAGGACGTGAGCGGCGGGATCGCGCGGTTCCGCGAGGAAGGCGCGGACCTGATCACGTTCACGAGTTCCTCGACGGTGGAAAATTTCCTCGCGCTCAAACTGCCGCTGCCCGCCGGGCTGAAGACGGCGTCCATCGGGCCGATCACCTCGCAGACGATGCGGGAGCACGGACTGGCGGTGGATGTTGAGGCGAAGGAGTTCGACATCCCGGGGCTGGCGACGGCGGTGCGGGGCTTCTACGGGGCGTAACGAAACGGGGGATGGTGGTTCTTTTGCCCGCCGCCGCCTGAGAATAGTTCGAGGTCCTTCCACTCCGCTCCGCTGCGCTCAGGATGACGGAGGTCGTTTTGGGGGAAATTTCCGCCGTGGCTGGCGTGGATTTCGCTGAGACGACTGGGCAATGCCCGACCAAGATCAAATTCAGGACATCGATTCCGATTCCCAACTCCGGGGATTGTTCGAGGAGGCGGAGAAGCAAATCGAGGATCGCCACGCTCCGGCGGCGCGGTCGCGCGGGGAGAAATCGCGCGCGGAACAGGCGAATGAGGCGTCGCTAAAAGAAAGTCTGCCACAGATGCTGCGCCCGATTTTGCTCGGCATCCAAGCGGCGGCGCGGGCGGCGGGGGAAAACAATGCGCTGCTCCAGAAGATCGGCGAGAAGCTGGAACTGCGGACCGGAGCCGTGGCGACCCCGGCGGGATCGCTCCCGGAAATTACGGAGAGTCTGCGGTCGCTCCTCGACCAGAAAAGCGGGGTGAATCAAAAGATGTTCACGGCGCTGCACGAGGAGCTGAAGGGCTATAAGGACGGCTTTCTCCTCGAAGCCCTGCACAAGCCGATCATTCGGGACCTCATCTCCCTCCACGACGATTTCTCCAAAATTCACCGGCAACTGGAGCAAGCCGTGGGCGAAGTCGGCGAGGTCTGCGGCGGAATGTTTTCCGAATTCTTCGAGCGGCTGAAAACGCTGGAGACCAACGTCGCGCACAACTGCGAATTTCTCATCGAGGTGCTGGCGCGCCTCGACGTGAGCATGCTGCCGCCGGGGGAGGGCCGACTGGACAGGGTCACGCAGCGGGCGTTGCGCATCGAGGATGCCGACCTGCCGGAGCAGGACGGCGAGATCGTGCGGTCGCTGAAACCCGGGTTCACGTGGAAGGGACGCGTCTTCCGTGCGGAGGAAGTCGTGATCCGCAAATGGAAGGAATCCGCCCGCGTAGCCGTCGGCACCGCAGCCTCTGAAAAATAGCCCAAGCACCAATTTTCCTATGAACCTCGCATTCCCCACACCCGGAAACTCCTCCGCCGCCACCATGACCGAACCGGCTCCCGCGCCCGCCACGCGCAAAGCGGTGGGCATCGATCTCGGCACGACCTTTTGCGCGGTGGCGCACATCGACGCCTATGGCAAACCACAGATCATCCCGAACGCGGAGAGCGAGCGCATCACGCCGTCGGTGATCCTTTTCGACGGCACGAACGCGATCGTGGGCACGATGGCGAAACAGAACGCGGTCGCCGAGCCGGAGAAGATCGTGGATTTCGTGAAACGGGAGATGGGCAAGAACAAGGTCCACTTTCACCGGGAGTTTAACAGTAAGCAGTATTCGGCGGAGGAGCTGTCGGCGCTGATCATCAAGAAGCTGAAAAACGACGCGGAGAAGTATCTCGGCGAGCCGGTGACGGATGCGGTGATCACGGTGCCGGCGTATTTCAATGACGCCGAGCGCACGGCGACGCTACACGCGGGCCAGCTCGCGGGGCTGAACGTGCTGAATGTCATCAACGAGCCGACCTCGGCGGCGCTCGCCTATGGCCTGGACAAGCTCGACTCGAATCAGACGGTTTTCGTTTTCGATCTCGGCGGCGGCACGTTCGACGTGACGATCATGAGAATCGAGGACAACCACATCCGCATGGTCGCGAGCAACGGCGATCACCGGCTCGGCGGCAAGGATTGGGACGACGTGATCGTGAATTGGGTGGCGGAGGAATTCGACAAGGCGCATGGCGAAAATCCGCTCCTCGATCTGCAGAGCTACCAGGACCTTTATAACCGCGCGCTGACCGCCAAGATCCAGCTCTCCAGCCGGATGCGAACAACCATCGTGCACAGCTATGCGGGCAAGAGCGTCAAGCTGGAGCTGACCCGCGAGGACTTTGAGCATCGGTGCCGGCACCTGCTGGAAAAGTGCAAGACGATCTGCGAAATCGTGATGCAGGAGGCCGGGCTGGGTTGGGATCAGATCGATCGCATCCTGCTGACGGGCGGCTTGAGCCGCATGCCGTCGGTCCGCGAGATGATCAGCGGGATGGCAAGTGTGCCCATCGCCGACGACGTGAGTCCGGACGAAGCGGTGGCGATTGGCGCGGCCGTGCAGGCGGTGCTCTCGCTCCTCGGCGAAGAAGACAGCTCCGGCGAGCGGGTGCTTTCGCAGGAGGTGCGCGACCAGTTTTCCGCCGAGGACGGCTCGCTGATCCGGGTGACGAACATCACCACGCACACGCTGGGCGTGGTGCTGTGGGATGACAGCAAGGTGGAGGAATACGTCTTTCCGATGATTCGCAAAATGACACCGGTGCCGGCGGAGATGAAGAATTCCTTTGGCACGGCGAAGGCGAACATGAAGAACGCGATCGTGCGGGTGGTGGAGGGTGAAAGCACGGTGCCGGGCGAGTGTACGCCGCTGGGTATCTGCGACATCGAGTTGCCGCCGTTCCTGCCGAAAGGCTCGCCGGTGGAGCTGACCTACACCTACAACGAAAACCAAGTGCTCGAAGTCATCGTCGATGCCTACGGCCGGCAAAACCGCGTGCAGATCGCGCGGAATACCGGGCTTTCGGAAAGCGAGCTCGAGACGGCGACGGCGGACCTGCTGCAGATCAACGTGGTCTAATCCGGCAGAGCGCGATTCCTCACCTAGCGCGTGGCTTTACCCAATCCGCTCCCCGACAATCCCACCCGCTGGGACGGTTGGAAGAATTACAATTCGGACAATCTCTACGACCGGCTGTGCCTGTCGTATCAGTCGAATCCGAACGCGGAGCAGATCGAGGACAATTGCCGGCAACTCCTCGTGTGGTGGCAGAAAAAGCTGCCGCTGAAGAATCAACCCAGTAATCCGGTTTCGCAGATGCTGCGCGGTGGGCTGGATGAGGCGCCCGCGTTTCTCGCCGAGGCGCGCACCAAACTGCTGGAGCCAGCGGCCCGTGCGCTGGTCGATCAGCAACTCCATGTGCAAGTGGTGGCGGAGGCGATGGGCGAATTCAAGAAGCTGCTGTCTTTCGTGCTCGGCGACAAAAAGCTGAGCGCGGAGGAAGAGCAACGGCTCTATGAACGCGGGGGCGGGCTGGGGTTGGCCGTGGATGAAATGCGGACGGCGATCGATGCGGAATTGGCCATCCTCGGTGCCGAGCGGGTGGTGGCCGCGCCGCCGCCGCCAGTGGTCGTTCCGGAACCCGCGCCGGTCGCTGTGGCGCCGCCGGTGCGCAGCGCTGCGGCGGACGAGCGGGACCCATTTTCGGAGTTTCGGCGGATGCTGCGCTTGTCGAAGCTCTGCTTGGATGGCGGTGAAATGACCGAAGATCAGCGCGATGCGATGTGCAACATGGGCGAAAGCCTCGGGCTCACGGGCGGTCAGGCGGAGGATTTGATCGACGAATATCTGGAGGAAGCCAGCGGGGCGGCACCGGTCGCGGTCGGGGTGGGCAAACCCGCAGCCCGCGCCGCCGCACCGGTGGTGAAAGCACCCGCCGGCAGCGCGGCACCGAAGCCCCCACCGAAGCCAGTGGTGGCACCGCGCAAGGAACCCAAGCCGGTCATATCGCCTCTCGGAGCGGCGCAGGAGCGGCAAAAGCATCCAAGTTTCACCAACGCCATCGCGATGGAAATGCTGCTGGTTTCGTCCGGGCAATTTCTCCAAGGGAGCGACTCGCCGAACGCCGCCGAGCACGAGCGGCCGGTCACGCCGGTGACGGTGAGTTGCTTCCACATGGCGCGGCATCCGGTCACCAACGCACAGTATGAGCAGTTCGATCCGAACCACCGTAACAAGCGCGCACCATGGGCCGACGACCGGCATCCGGCGGTCTATGTGAACAGCCGCGAGGCCGAAAAATTTTGCCAGTGGCTCTCCGCAAGAGAAGGGAAACACTATCGTCTGCCGACCGAAGCCGAGTGGGAGTACGCGGCGCGTGGTGCGGAAAATCTCGTTTTCCCGTGGGGCGGCCAGCTCGACGGAGGGCACTATGCCAACTTCGCAGACATCCGGACGACCTTCGCCTGGCGCGATCCGGTGATCGACGATGGATTTTCCGAAACGTCGCCGGTCGGAAGCTATCCGCGCGGCAAGAGTCCGTTCGGCATCGAAGACCTCTCAGGCAACGTCTTCGAGTGGTGTGCGGAGTTTTTCGAAGCCTACAAAGGCAAGGAGCGCACGAACCCGCGCGGCCCGGCGGCTGGAATGAGGCGGATCTATCGCGGTGGCAGTTGGAAATCGCTCCCCGGCACCCTCCGGACGAGCGCGCGCAATTTCAACCTGCCCGACTACTCATCGAATGATGTGGGTTTCCGCGTGATCTGCGAGTGCGCGCAGTAGTGAGCGGCGGTCACTACAAAACAAAACAGCCAGCCCGGTGCGGGCTGGCTGTTTGAAAAATCGCGGACGCGGAGTCCGGCGGGTGCCTAAGTCGGGCTGAAGCGGAATTTCGCTTTCGCGCGCTTGGCGTTGGCCTTGGCTTTGCGCTTGGTGCGCTGGGTCGGCGTCTCGAAAGCCCGGAGGCGGCGGATTTCGTCCATGATTCCTTCGGTGTCGAGTTTGCTCTTGAGGCGTTTGAGAGCGCGGTCGATCGGCTCTCCTTTGCGAACGATAACTTCTGGCATGGTGGTGTTTCTTGGTTGGTTAAAATTGAAAGGTCTTGGTCTAGCGGACTGCAATGCTAGGGGGACTCGGTCCGCTCGTCAATGCCGGGTTTCTGGGAAAAGACAGGCCATTTTTGCCGGGGTCGCCGCGGGCTCGCCGATCGACTTCCGTCACCCGGACTTGGTGCAAGATTCCGCTCTAAATCACTGTCAATCAGTTTGATATTCCTCAAATCACACCACCAAATCTGTGCCTTTCTGACCCATTGCCTGACCAGCGGGCAGAAACCAACCGACAAAAACTCACGATTGGAAATCCGGAAGAAGACCGCGGAACCGTTCCCCAGCACCCGCCCTCAGTTCGCCGAGGCCCAAGCGAGCGCTTCCTTGAGGAGCGCCTCCTTTTGCTCTTTCATGGCCTTGGTCTGCGTCGCGTAATTTTTCTGCGCGCTGGCCTGCACTTTTGGACAAGTCGCACATGCAGCGCTGGACCGGGCGTCCGCAATTTTCTTTTTGGCGTCACGCTGAGCGTCGGGTTTCAAGGCGTTGAATTTCGCCTGAGCCTGGCTCAACTCCGCCGCCGTGCAGTCGCGGACACGCACCGTGCCGGGAGGCGCCACGGCAACACGCGTGGCATCAATCTTCAATTCGACAGGCGCGCCGTCTTTGCTGGTTACTTCGTAAACGACGCCGGGCACGAGGCTCTCCCGGCCGACTGAGCGGACCGGACTCACCGTCCGCATTTCCGCGCTGGTGGATTGCATGACCACGGCGGCGCGGACTCCTCCCTCTGCGGCGCGCACGGCCGCGGGGCTGAAAAGGGCGAGGAGAACGGCGAGGGAAGTGAGTTTTTTCATCGGTGGAAAAGTGCGTTGACGATAATCATGGCGCGGAGTGCAGCAAGACGGAAATCATCGGCAGCGCGCGCGGCGGGCGTGTAGCGTGCCGGCCACTTTTTCACCACGCATGTCCACCATCCTCTACCCGGAAGACCTCCCGATCAGCGCCCGGCGCGCGGAGATCATCGCGGCGTTGCGGGCGAGTCAGGTGGTCGTCGTCGCAGGAGAGACGGGGTCGGGAAAGACGACGCAGCTCCCGAAAATGTGCCTCGATGCGGGACTGGCCGAGCGCGGGAAAATCGGCTGCACCCAGCCGCGGCGGGTCGCGGCGCTCAGTGTGTCGCGGCGCGTCGCCGAGGAGCTGGGGGTGACGTGGGGCCGCGAGGTCGGCTGCAAGATGCGCTTCAACGACGACACCGGGCGCGACACGCGGATCAAGTTCATGACCGACGGCATTCTGCTCGCCGAGATCCAGTCCGACCCCCTGCTCCGCGCCTACTCCGCGCTCATTCTCGATGAAGCCCACGAGCGTTCGCTGAACATCGACTTCCTCCTCGGCTACCTCCAGGGACTGCTGCGGAAACGTGGCGACCTGAAGCTCATCATCACGTCGGCGACCATCGACACGGCGGCGTTTTCCAAAGCGTTTGGCGGTGCGCCGATCATCGAGGTCTCGGGGCGGCTCTGGCCGGTGGAAATCCGCTACGCGCCCGTGGAGTCGTTTTCCACGGACGAGGAATTCACGCACATCGAGGCTGCGGTGCGGGCGACGGAGGATGCGCTGATTGAGTCGGACGCCGGCGACGTGCTCGTCTTCATGCCGACCGAGCGCGACATTCGCGACACCCGCGACTTGCTCGAAGGCAGCCTCGGCTCCGGCATCGAGGTGATCGGGCTTTTCGGGCGCATGCCCGCCGCCGAGCAGCAGCGCATCTTCGCGCCGGGGCCGCGTCGGCGGGTGATCGTGGCCACGAATATCGCGGAGACTTCCATCACGCTGCCGCGCGTCCGCTACGTGATCGACGCCGGGCTTTCGCGCCTGAGCCGCTACAATCCGCGCACGCGCACCAAGCGCCTGCCGGTCGAGGACGTTGCGCAAAGCAGCGCCAATCAGCGCGCCGGTCGCGCGGGCCGCGTGCAGGACGGGACGTGCATCCGGCTTTACGCGCAGGATGATTTTGAAAAGCGCCCGCGTTTCACCCAGCCGGAAATCCAGCGCGCGAATCTCGCGGAAGTCATCCTGCGGATGAAGGCCTTCCAGCTCGGCGACATCGAGACGTTTCCATTCATCGATCCGCCGGTCTCCGCCGCCGTCCGCGCCGGCTACCAGCTCCTGCACGAACTCGGCGCGCTCAACGACGCCAATGAACTCACCCCGCTCGGCCACGAACTCGCGCGCCTGCCCATCGACCCGACGCTCGGCCGCATGCTGCTCCAGGCGCGCGTGGAAAAGGCGCTGCCCGAGATGCTCATCATCGCCGCCGGGCTGAGCGTGCCCGATCCGCGCGAGCGGCCGGAGGACCAAAAGGAAGCCGCCGCCGCCGCGCATCGCGCGTTCGCCGATCCCGATTCGGATTTCCTGACGCTGCTCAATATCTGGCGCGCGTCGCCGGAGGCGGAAACAAAGGGCAGCGGCAACGCGCTCCGCCGTTTCTGCAAAGCAAACTTTCTCTCCGCGTCGCGCATGCGCGAATGGCGCGACATTTTCCGCCAGCTCGCCGATGCCGTGGAAGACGACGCGCCTGCTGCGGGCAAGCGCGCGGACGCCAGCTACCCCGCGATCCACCGCGCCATCCTCACCGGCCTGCTCGGGCAGATCGCGCTGCGGCAGGAGCGCAATGCCTACAAGGCTTCGGGCGACCGGCTGACCACGCTTTTTCCCGGCTCGAATCTCTACGAACGCCGCGAAAAGCCGCGCAAGAACAGCCCCGCGGCGAAGCCCGACGACAAGAGCAAGCAGCCACTGTGGATCGTCGCGGGTGAGGTCGTGGAGACGTCACAGCTTTTCGCGCGCACCGTCGCGGGAATCAACCCGGAGTGGGTCATCGAACTGGGCGCGCACCTTTGCAATTTCCGCTACACCGAGCCGCACTGGAGCGCGAAAGCCGGGCGCGTGCTGGTGCTGGAGCGCGTGCTGGTGAGCGGCTTGGAGGTCGTGCGGCGGCTGGTGGACTTCGGGCGCATCGATCCGGTGAAGGCGACGGAGCTATTCATCCGCGGCGCGCTGGTGGCCGAGGAGGCGCGGCTGCCGCACCGGTTTTTTGTGGAGAATGGGAAAGTGCGCGACAAGATCGAGACGGCGCTGACGCGCGTGCGCAGCCGGCGGGCGCATGATCTGGAGGAATCGCTCTACCAGTTTTACGCCGCGCGGATCACCGGCGTCTCGTCGGTCCACGATCTCAACCGCCTCGTCCGCGAGCACCTCACCCGCGAGCCGGATTTCCTTTGCGCCACCGAGGCCGACCTCATCGGCGACGACGACGCCACCTACGACCGCGCGCTTTTTCCCGACGCCGTCGCGCTCGGCCACACCGCCCTGCCCGTGACCTACGCCTACACGCCCGGCGACGACACCGACGGCGTGACCGTGCGCGTGCCGCTGCCCGTCGCCAGCCAGCTCACCACCGGGCAGCTCCAATGGATGGTGCCCGGCCTGCGCGAGGAGCAGATCGCCGTGCTCCTCCGCGCGCTCCCAAAAACCGTGCGCAAGCCCCTCATGCCGCTGGAGCCGAAAATCCGCGAGATCGCCGCTGAGTTTCAGCCGGGCCGCGCGGATTTTCTGACCGCGCTCGCAGAGTTCCTCACGCGGAAATATCGCGTGCCCGTGCGTGCCGCGGACTGGCCGGCGCAAAGTCTGCCCGCGCACTTGCAGCCACGCGTGGAGGTCGTGGATCGCGGCAACAAAACCGTGGCCTCGGGACGCGATCTCGCCGCGATTCACGCGCAGGTGGAGGCGCGCGATGTGCGCTCCGACGGCTGGGAGAAAGCGGCCCGGCACTGGGAGCGGCGGGCGGTCAGCGCGTGGTCGTTCGGCGATCTGCCGGAGTCGGTGGTCGTGGAGGAAGTCGGCGGCGCACCGCTGCACGCGTATCCCGGCCTCGGGCTGCGTGAAGCCGAGGTGGACGTGCGCCTTTTCCGCAAACGCGACGAAGCCGAAACCGCCGCGCCCGCCGCCGTGCGGCGGCTCGGCGAACTCGTCTTCGCCCGCGATCTCGCCCGGCTGTGGAAAGAACTCGCCAGCCTCGCGCGCCACCTCCCCGGCACTCCGAAGCAGGCCGCCAGTTTCCACTCCGCGCTCCAGCAGATGAGCGCAAAACTTCAGTCGCCCGCCGCCGCCCACACCACGCCCGAAGTGCTCCAGCAGTCCGCGTATCAGCACCTGCTCGATCACGTCCTCCAGCTCCGCCCCGTCTTCCCGCTCAGCGAGGCGCGCTTCGTGGCGATGCTCGATACCGCCCGGCGCGAACTCCCCGCGCTGACTTATCAACTCGGCGAAACCACCAAGCAGCTCCTCGACCTCCGGCAGAAAATCCTCGTCTCGCCGAAACGCTACGCCGCTCTCGATCACGATCTCCAGCGGCTCCTCCCCGCCGACTTCCTCGCCCGCACGCCGCACGCGCAACTGCCCCATCTCCACCGCTACCTCCGCGCCATCCAGATCCGCGCCGAGCGCGCCGACGTCAGTCCCGCGAAAGACGCCGAGAAAGCGAAGCAACTCACCCCTTTCGCCCAATGGGAAACCCGCGTGCCCGCCGCCAACCGCGAGGCCTTTCGCTGGATGCTCGAAGAGTTCCGCGTCTCGCTCTTCGCCCAGGAACTCGGCACCGCCCAACCCGCCTCCGCCCAGCGGCTGCAGGCGCTCGGTGGGTTTTGAAAAATACCATCTCATCGCCGGCCTCGCGCCAGCCTTGAACGGGCGCGCGAAATTCGCATCATTGGCCGCATGCACTCGCTTCGTAAATCGACCATTCCATCCCTGCTCTGCTGCGCCCTGCTGGGGTTGCTCCCCGCGAAAGTTCTCGCTTGGGAACCCAGTGTCCGTGACGTGGACACCGCCATCACCGGCGGGGATTTCGCCGGGCTTCTGACCAATCTTTCCGCCTGGCTGGCGAAGCGCGTGCCAGCCGACCCGGCGAAGATTTCGCCCACCGCACTGGACCCGCTGCTCCAGAATCCCGCCTTGGCCCTGTTGCTCGCGCAGCGGCAGTTCATCGCCAAAGCGGGGCCGGACAAGCTGACCGCCTTTGCCAAGGTTGATCCCGCGAACAAGACCTTCCTCGCCTGGCTGCTGAAGAACCCGAAAGCGCTCGACCTCTATCTGCTCGGAGCCACTCCCCTTTCCATCCCCGTCCGCGAGGATAACAGCTACGGCCTTTCGACGGGCGCGCTGGAAAACTGGAAGACCATCTTTGTCGCCGATCCCACCTCGCGCGATGGCCTCTACCTGCGCCTCGCCATCGCCACGGCGCTGCGGCCACCCGGCACCGGATCGCGGGGCTCGGGTCAGCAGAAAGTGCCGAGCACACCGCTCGTCCGTTACCAGTATTTCAAGAACGCCCACGCCCAGCGGGAACTCTTTCCCAGCTTCGACAAACTCACGGTCTGGGAGCTGCAGTTTGTCACCAACTCGGGCGGCTCGGAGGCGGACCTGACCTGGGGGCGGGACATGGTGCGCACGATGGCGTCCAACTTACTCGACGGCGAGAGGGTCGTGGACACCACCTCGCTCGTCTGGCGGCGCAACTCGCCCGTCTCGCATGTGGACTACAAGACGCTGCTCGACGGCGGCGGAAAGTGCGGGCCACGGTCTTCGTGGTCGGTCTTCATCTGCCAGGCTTGGGGGATTCCGGCCATCGGAGTCGGCCAGCCGGCGCATGCGTGCGTGGCTTACAAGTCACTCCATGGCTGGCAGGTGGCCTACGGTCGCGGCTGGGATGCGTCCCGGCTGGAAGGCATGGGTGGACGGGAGTTTCTCGCCTCGGTGGCCTCGCGGGATAACCCGACTTTTCCCAAAGTGGAGCAACTCCGCTGGCTGGCCTCGACCCTGCCGGTGAAGGAGCAGGCCGCCGCCGTGCTGGCCATCGGCAAGACGCTCGAAAAGACCGTGCAGATCGCGGACAAAGACCTGAAAGCCTCGCAGAAGGCCGAGGAGATGGATGCCGATTCGGGTGGGCCAATTCTGGCGAAATCGGGAAGCGCCGCCAAACCCCCGGCCAAGCCCGCGCCGCCGGTCACCGTCCCGTCCGGCGTCATGCACTTTGCAGGCACCAGCTACGTCGAGACCGGCGGCATCACCGTCTGGGGCGGCGAGCCGCGCGTTTCGGTGGTGGATTCCTACGAAGGTGGACAGCAGCTTTTCTTTCCGCAGGGCATGGCCTCCTGCTGGGTCGGCTACAAGGTCAAGGTGCCGGAAACCGGGGTCTACCAAATGACCGCCAAGGTGGCGACGATCAACAGTGGCATGGCTTTCTACGTCCGCTCGTTCGGAGCCATGGCGCCCGTCAAATCGGCCACGGCTTCCGCGGTGTGGAAAAACGACGTCAAAGGGCTGGGGCCGCAGATGGCGGTGGATAACAACCCGGGCACCCGCTGGGCGGTGAACTTCGGGGTGGATCAGGCCTGGCTCGAACTCGATCTCGGCCAGCCCACACCGATCAGCACGATCATGATCGACGAGCGTGCCTACGAGAAAGTGAAGAAGTTTGTCCTCGAATACAAAGTCGGCAGCGAGTGGAAGACGATCCTCGAAGGCACCACCATCGGCAACAGTTACGCCAAGGACTTTCCCCAAGTCACTGCGCAGCATGTGCGCCTGAGCACGCAGGACTGCAGCGGCAATACCGGCGGACCGACTTTCTGGGAAGTCAGCGTCGGCACGGTGCAGGACGGCCACGGCTGGATGAGCCTCCCCTGGACCGCCGCCACCTGGCAGGACACCAAGCCGATGGACATCCGGTTGGTCAAAGGCGAGCGCATGATCTGGATCTTCGCGCCCTATCAGCGCGGCGTGGCGATGAAGTCTTTCAACCTGAAATACAAGGGCCCCGCGCCCGTGGCCCAGCCAACGGCGGCGCTCGTCCGCTGATCCGCCCGCCGGCAGCGAGAAGCGCCTTTGCCAACCCGCCCCGCTTCCGCTTTTCTCCCGCGATGCAATTGCTCCCTGGCTTCCGCGACTTCTATCCCGACGACTGCGCGCGCCGAAACTACATCCTCGAAACGTGGCGCACCGTGGCCCGCCGCTACGGCTTTGTGGAATTCGACGGGCCGGTGCTGGAGCCGATCGAACTCTACAAAAAAAAGAGCGGCGGCGAACTCGTCGGCCAGCTCTTCGATTTCACCGACAAAGGCGAGCGCCACGTCGCCCTGCGCCCGGAGATGACGCCCACCCTTGCCCGCATGGTCGCGGCGCGGGAGCGCGATTTCAAAAAGCCGCTGAAGTGGTTCTGCGTGCCGCAGTTTTTCCGCTACGAAAAGCAGCAGCGCGGGCGGCTGCGCGAGTTCTACCAGCTCAACTGCGACATCCTCGGCGAACCGTCGCCGGCGGCCGACGCCGAGCTCGTCGCGGTGGTCATCGACCTGCTGCGCGGCTTCGGTCTGGGGGAAAAAGATTTCGTCGTCCGACTGAGCAGCCGCACCGCGTGGCAGGAGTTTTTCGCGCGGGCGGGCGGGCAGCCGGAGGATGAATACGAGTTCTTCCAAATCGTGGACAAAGCCGAGCGCAACCCGCCGGAGAAAACCGACGCGGCGCTGGCCAAGTTCGGACTAACCGCGCAGCAAGTCCTCGATTTCATGCGGAGCAAAACCGCCACGGCGGAACTCGCGCCGATCCTCGCCGACCTCACCGCGCGCGGGCTCGGCGGGTTCGTCGAAATCGACTACGCGATCGTGCGCGGACTGGCCTACTACACCGGGGTGGTCTTCGAGGTTTTCGACCGCAGCAAAAACGAACGCGCGCTCGCCGGCGGCGGCCGCTACGACAAGCTGCTCAGCCTGATGAGCGACGGCAAAACCGACCTGCCCGCGCTCGGTTTCGGCATGGGCGACGTGGTGCTGGCGAACCTCATCAACGACACGCCCGCCGCGAAAGCGCGGCTCGATGCCTGGCTGGCGCGCGAGCGGGCGGCGGACGTCTATGTGGTCATCGCGAAAGAAGAGCGCCGCCCCGAGGCGCTCGCGCTGGTCCAGCGCCTGCGCGACGCCGGGCAGCGCACCGACTTCCCGCTCACGGCGGCCAAGATCGGGAAGCAGTTCCAAACCGCCGAGCAACTCGGTGCGCGGATCGCCGTGCTCGTCGGCGACGAATGGCCGCAGGTGAAAGTGAAGACGCTGGCGACCCGCGAGGAAACGCTCGTCGCCGCGGACGCCATCCTCGCTTTCCTCCAGCCGTCATCCTGAGCGGAGTCCCCGGCAGGCGAAGACGGGTGGGAACGCCGTCGAAGGATCTCTAACCATTTCTGCCGGGCAAAGGTGCCGGGCTAATCATGACGAACACCGCGCTCCCATTCGTCATTCGTCATTCGTCATTCGTCATTCCCAAAGCCCCCCTCCCCGCCCGCGTGCCCGTGGCGAGGCAACCGGTGATCAGGTAGCCGCCGGTCGGCGCTTCCCAATCAATCATCTCCCCGGCGACAAAGACGCCGGGGAGGCCGCGGATCATCAGGTGCTCGTCGAGCGCGTCCCAGCGCACGCCGCCCGCGGACGAGATGGCCTCCGCGATGGGACGCGGGCGCGTGAGCGCAAGCGGGCAGGCTTTCGCTAGAGCGGCCAGCGCGGTGCTGTCGGGAGCATCCGCCGCGCGCCCGGCGAGGATGGCGTGCGCGCCGTCGCTCAAGCGCCAGCGCTGGCGGGCGGCGGCGAGGAGGTCTCCGGTCGCGCCGGTCATTTTTTTCGCGAGCTGTTCGGCGGACTGCGAGGGTTTGAAATCAATGACGATCTCCGGCGCGGGCAGCGCGCGCAGGGCGGAGCCGAGTTGGTAGAGCGCGCCGCCTTCGAGGCCGTATGCGGTGATGAGAAGTTCGCCGACGGCCACGCGCTCCCCCGCGCGGGCCGCGATGTTTTTCAACGGCTGTCCGGCGCACGCCCGCACCGCCGACGGCCACGCACATTCCCAGCCGCAGTTCGCCGGCTGGAGCGGGGCGACGGCGACGCCGAGCTTTTCCAAAATCGCTGCCCACGCGCCGTCGGAACCCGTCTCCGGCCACGAACCGCCACCGAGCGCGAGGATCACCGCGTCGGCCTCGGCGGCGACGGGTGCGTCCTCCGGCCCCGCGAAATCGAGCTGCCAGCGCCCGCCTGCGCGCAGACCGGTCCAACGGTGCCGCATGGCAAACTCCACGCCGCCCGCGCGCAGCCGCTGCACCCAGTGGCGAAGCAGCGGCGCGGCTTTCAACTCACGCGGATAGACGCGCCCCGTGGACGCCACGAACGTTTCCACACCCAGCCCGGCGGCCCACGCGCGGAGCGCCGCGGCGTCGAAATCGGCGAGCAGCGCGGGCCAGCGCGCCGGATCAGAGAAGCGGGTGGCGAAAAGTTCGCGCGGCTCGTCCTTTGTGAGATTCAATCCGCCGCGCCCGGCGACGAGAAACTTGCGGCCGGCCGACGGCTTCGCGTCGTAAAGCATCACGCGCGCGCCGCCCGCCGCGGCGACTTCCGCCGCGCGCAAACCCGCCGGTCCACCGCCGATGACTGCAATGTGCAACATCCCGGCAGGAAAGCAGACGCGGCACGGGTCGGGCAAGGAGCGGCGACATTCCTGTCGCCGTCCCGAATCGCGCGCAGCGCCCAGTCTTTTCCCGGTAGCCGCACGGCGCACCTCCACCTTTCCACACCTTTGTGCGCCTCCGGCGCAGCCGGTGATCGGCGACAGGAATGTCGCCGCTCCTTGGCGTCACGCCCGGCGGTCGTCCTTCACGGTTGCGTGGCCCGTGCAGTTCGCGTTCTTTCCCGCCCGCATGACCTCGCTCCACGACCTTCCCTTTCCCGCGCTGGAAAATGTGCTGGTCGCGGACGGACTCCGCCCGGCGCACGCGCGTGCGCTCTGGCAGGCGGTGCATCGTGAGGGCGCGAGCCGGCTCACGGGACGCCCGGATTTTCTCCCGCCCCTCGCGCGCTGGGCGGCGGAGCACACGGGGGCAAGCGGGCGCTTTTTCCTCGATGAACCGGCGGTCGCGGCAGACACGGCGAGCAGCGATGGGCTGACGCGGAAGTTTCTCCTGCGGCTCGCGGACGGGCAGACGATCGAGACCGTGCTGATGGGCTACACCGGGCGCTCGACCGCCTGCGTGAGCACGCAGGCGGGGTGCGCGATGGGGTGCGTGTTTTGCGCGACGGGGCAGATGGGTTTCGTGCGGCATCTGCGCGCGGGAGAGATCGTGGCGCAGGTCCTGCACGTGCAGCGCGCGCTGCGGGCGCGGGGTGCGGCGGGGCTGCGCAACCTTGTGCTGATGGGCATGGGCGAGCCGCTGCACAATTACGACGCCGTGCTGACCGCGCTGGAAATCCTGACCGACGACCGCGGTGTGGCGCTCGCGCCGGGCCGGGTGACGATCAGCACAGTCGGCGTGGTGCCGGGGATTCTGCGGCTGGCGGAGGAAGGGCGGGCGTTCAATCTCGCGGTCAGCCTGCACTCGGCGGATGCGGCGGAGCGCGCGGCGCTAGTGCCCGCGAGCCGGCGCTGGCCGCTGGCGGAACTCATCGCCGCGTGCCGCGAGTACGGCGCGAAAACCGGGCGGCGGATTTTTTTCGAGTGGACGCTCATCGCCGGAGCCAACGACTCGCCGGCCCACGCGGAGCAAGTCGCCGCCTTGCTCGCCGGGATCTACGCGCACGTGAATCTCATCCCCCTCAACCCGACCGACGGCTTCACCGGCACGGCGAGCGCAGGCGCGGCGGCGCGGGAATTCCAGCGCGTGCTCCGCGCGCGCGGCCTGCCGAGCACGGTGCGGCAGCGGCGCGGGATCGACGTGGCGGCCGGCTGCGGCCAGCTCCGCGCGGAGAAAGCCCGGGCCGCGTCCGGCGCGCCCGCGCAGACCTGAGCTCAGCGCGCGGGAATCTCCGCCGGCGCCGGCGCCCGCTTTCGCAACTGCCCGCAAGCCGCGTCGATGTCCGGTCCGCGGGCGCGGCGCAGATGGGCCACGGTGCCGTGGGCGTGCAGCTCCGCGAGAAAAGACCCGGTCTGCTCCAGGCTGCTCGGCGCATAGGCGCGGCCGCGCAGGCTCAGGCCGGTGGGGTTGTAGCGCAGCAGATTCACGTGCATACCGCGTCCCTGCAGGAGCCGGGAAAGGTCGCGCGCCTGCGCCAGCGAGTCGTTCACCCCCGCGAGCAGGCAATACTGGATGGTCGTGATGCGACCGCTGCTCGCCTGATAGCGATCCGCCGCGGCGAGCACGTCTTGCACATCGAATCGTTTGCCCATCGGCAGCAAATCGGCGCGCGTCGCGTCATCCGGCGCATGCAGTGAAAGCGCGAGATTTACGCCGAGGTCCGCCTCCCGGAGGGCCTCGATGCCGGGCACGATGCCCACGGTGGAAATGGTGATCTGCCGCCAGCCGAAAGCCCCCAGCGCGGGATCGGCGATGCGCCGCACCGCCGCGAGCACGTTCGGCAAATTCAGCATCGGCTCCCCCATTCCCATGAAGACCACCGTCCGCAGCGTGCGCCCCGCCACCCGCGCCTCGCGCCGCAGTCGGATGAACTGCTCCACGATCTCGCCCGCCGTGAGATTCCGCTCAAAGCCCGTCTGCGTCGTCGCGCAAAAGTCGCACCCCATCGCGCAGCCGACCTGGCTGGAAATGCACCCCGCCGCCCGTGCCGGGTGAAAGTCCGGCATCAGCACGGACTCCACGGTGCGTCCATCGGCCAGCCGCAGCAGCAGCTTGCGCGTCCCATCCGCCGCCACCTGGCGCAGCGCCAAGGCGGCTGCCTCCGCGGGAAAAGCCGCCTCCAGCCGCTCCGCCAACCCCGCCGGCAGCCGCGCGTGCGCGCGCGCCATTTCACTCCCTGCCGCATATAACTGCCGGAGCACCCGCCGCGCATGGCCGGCCTTGTAGCCGTGCTCCTCCATCCACGCCGCGAGCGCCTCGACCGGAAGGTCGGGCAGGGCAGGCGGAGCGGTCGGGATGAAAGCCATGGAATTGGGTGGCAACCCATAACCCGAGGCACCGGAATCCGACAGCGGAAGCTCGCCGCCGCCGGGATTTTGACCCGCCCAGATTGAAATATGGGATTTTGTCGGCCCCGAATTTCCTCGCGGGCTCCGGCAGCTCTTTCCGCACCGCTCGATCAACGGCTTGGCCCTGTCTTGCTGCGCCCCACCCGGCCGTTCCCGCGCAGCGCAAAAGGGTGGCCGGGAGTTGCGTCCAGCCTTTACCGCCCGGCAGCGCGGCGACGGCGCGGCAGGAGGAGCACGCCGGAGGTGAGGAGGAGGGCGGCACTGCCGGGCTCGGGGA